>DOWN01000030.1:0-373 GCA_003519545.1 Bacteroidota bacterium | reverse complement strand
AATTATCCTAATCCGTTTAACCCGACTACAAATATTCAATATGAATTACCTGTAGGAAATTTTGTGGTATTAAAAATATATGATATAAATGGTAGAGAGATTAAAACTTTGGTAAATGAATTTAAATCTGCCGGAAGATATTTATTCTCTTTTAATGCATCTGATCTTTCAAGTGGAATTTATATCTATAAAATCATTTCAGGTAATTTTAATGAAACTAAAAGAATGGTTTTGATTAAATAATTAAAATTCAAAACTTAATGATTTAATATTAATCGGGGAAAAATTTTCCCGATTAATTTTCTAATACTCTTTATTCCGCTAAATAATTATAAATTTATAATTTTTACTAATTTATGAAGCCCTTTTTGGC
>DOWN01000238.1:4132-4338 GCA_003519545.1 Bacteroidota bacterium | reverse complement strand
GTAATATATTGTATATCAAATTATACCCATCTAATAAAATTCCATATCTTATATATTTACATAGCAATTAATCCATTTTCTTAAAGTAATAATTTAAAAATCTGGCACGGTTATTGTAATTTATTGAATTATAAAAATCGGGCAAATGAAACAAATTTTTAAAACTTTAATTTTACTTTCTTTACTTCCGATGACTTTTTTAAGAA
>DOWN01000238.1:0-3961 GCA_003519545.1 Bacteroidota bacterium | reverse complement strand
CCTTCCGATGACTTTTTTAAGAAGTCCGGAAATGGTAATTGCAAACGGAGATAATCCGGTAAATTTGCAAACATTAGTTCCGCAAAACGGGCCGGAAAATTCGATACCTGTGGAAAAGACTATGACAGATATATTAGCTATTTCCAATGCGACAACCGTATATGGAGTTGATTATATGTCTAATGGAAATAAAATTGCGACACTTATTTCAGCGACTACAAATTCCCCAACAATATTAAATATCTCAAAACCGGTAAGTGACAGACTGTTGAATTACAGTTTAGAAAGTCTTGAATTATTAACGATTGGTTCAAGAGAATTCTATACAGGTAAATTAACAAAGCCATCAATACAGGCAACGGATGTATTGATAACTTTCAGTGTATATGAGACACAGAATAAATTTATAATTGAGAATAAATGGACGAATGATGAATATTTCGCACCTGAAGGAGTTATAAATGTTTATAACTTTCAGGTTTGGAGCAGAAACAATGCGAACACAAAATTTCTAATTGAAAAAATAATTACAAAACTCGAACAAATTAAAACCGTTGAATATTTATACACAACACAAAAGACACCTGATGTATATGTAGAGAAAGCATATTATGATCACAGCGGAAAAATAAATATTAATTTTCTGAACTCAGGTTCACAGCAGAATATAAATATTAAGATAGTTTATATTGATGAGTTTGGTCAATCACAAACAGAGTTAATGAATAATGTTTGGATTGGAAGCGGAACGACAACAAAGATTATAAATCAAGGAGTATTACTGAATGCGAATATATTTATAACGAGTGCGACAGGATTTAAAGATGCGGTTTTTATATCAGGCGGATCATACTCCCCTCTTGCCGGAATAAATTCTACCATACAAGAATTTGAACATACAATAAGGACTAACAATCCTGTTTATTATGATAATATCATTAAATTAGCAGGCGGTGCAAAATTAAAAGGAATATTAAATGATCAACTAACGATTCTAAGAAGTTTAAAACCGGGATCAGAGCCGATGAATCTTACAGCACAAAAAAGTTTAGCATTTGAAGTTTTTGGAAACGGAATGATGACAATATTTTTAGAATGTATTCATAACGGGAGTATAGTTTATACCGCACAATATATAACAGTTAACGGAAGTGCGATGGTGAGTTTACCACTGAATAATTTCAGAGTTGGTAATGCACCTGTGAGTTTAACAGATGTAAAGATGATAGGATTTCAAATGGATAAAAGTATAAACCCAACAATTTCAAATACAGAATTCAAAGTTCAAAATATAGTATTTACCGATAATCCGGTTTCAGTTTCAAACACCAATCAAATAAACATAAATTCATATCAAATGTCTCAAAACTATCCTAACCCTTTCAATCCTGAAACTTCAATCAAACTTGATATTCCTGTATCAGGTAAAGTATCATTAAAAGTTTATGATGTATCAGGAAAACTTGTAACAACATTAATAGATAAGACGATGCAACCCGTGAATAATTTTGAAGTAAAGTTCAACGGAACAAATTTACCATCAGGAGTTTATTTTTACTCACTTCAAACAGAAGGCAGAGTGATAACCAAAAAAATGATTTTACAAAAATAATTTAAATTTTCACACCAGATATTGTTTGTAAAAGTTCAAACAATATAGCCCGAAAAGGTCGTTGAGAAATCAACGACCTTTGTTTATTTTACAGAAAAAAACATATGCAAGCATTAGATTCAGTCTGGATAATATTACTGGCAATAATAATTTATCTGGTATATATAAAAAAAGATAAATCAGAGAAGAAAAAGCAGAATTGAGATGTGTGAATTTTTGAAGAGACTATTCGGTAAATCGGATATTAATAATGCCGGAGATACCGAGGAAGATAAAAAAGCAAAAGAAGCTAAAATGTTACCAATAAATCCAAATGAATGGGATATACTCTCTTACGGATCAGGTGAAGTGAAATTTGCAAATGGAGCAGTGAATTTGAAACCAAAAGCGGCGACTAAGTGTGAATATGGAAAAGACAATGAATATGGAGCATGGATAATTTCGAAAATTAAAGTAAAAAATTTTATTGTTAATATTGAAGTAAATAATATCAGACAATTGAGGAAAAATCTTAAACCAAGAAATTTTGAAGTGTTTTGGTTTTTCTTTAATTATATACCGCTTGATAATTTAATGAAAAATACAAATTATTTTATACATAAAATGGATACCGGAATTGAGATAGGCAGAGCATTTGAAGAATACGGACAAGAATTTTTATCTACACCGCAGTTCAGTAATTTACAATTGAATAAATGGTATAAATATACGTTTATAAAGAGAGAGCAGAAGTTAAGTATAAATATTAACGATGTAAAAGTGTTTGAATATGATTATTCAAAAAATGAAATATCGAAACAATTGTTAAACGAAAGCGGGCATATAGGGATTTATACTGAAGATGCAGAAGTGGAAGTAAGGAATTTCAGTTTGATTCCATTGTAGCAACAATAGAATACAATTCATATCCGATCAAAACGATTAAAAAACTTCACCACGAAACCCGCAGAGCGGGACAAGTTTTCACGAATTAATCGAATTACACAAATAAGAACTCTAAAATGATTCAATCAAGGACACAGTTTGTCAATCAAAATTATAATTATTTTAGAAAGCATAGGAATTGTTTTTAGAAATAAAAGTAAAGATTGAATTTATAAATAGATTAAATTTAAAATTTTAACGGTTAAAAAAATTAATTTGGACTGTTGTGATTACGATTTGAATTTATAAAGTTTTTTAATCTTGTTAAATTAAAGAAAAATAATTTTACGATGAGAATTTTAATACCAACAGATTTTTCAAAATCAGCAGATAAAGCGATAGATTTTGCAGTGAATATTTCCAAAAAAATTAAAGGATCACAACTTTTATTATTACATACATATATTCCGATACAGACAGGATTTCTCAGCAGAGAAGTTCAGAAAAAAGATGAAGAGATAACAAGAGAAAGATTAGAATTAAAATTAGGTTTTATAAAATCCAATATTTTAAAAAAATATAAAGGGATTAATTTAAAAGAATATTTGGTAAAAGGTGCAAACCCTGAAGCGATAACCGATTTTGCAGTCAAGATGAGAGCGGATATGATAGTAATGGGAACAAAAGGAGCAAGCGGAGTGAAAGAAGTTTTGATAGGAAGTGTTTCATCAAATGTAATCAAATCAACTAAAAAGCCGGTTATAATTATTCCTGAAAATTATAAATTCAAACCTGTGAAGAAAATTTCATTCGCTACAGATTACAGGGATGAAGATATGAACGCTCTGAATGATCTCAAAAGAATTTCAGAAAGTCTGAATGCTAAAGTAGAAGTGATACATTTTTCAGAACCTGAACTTGAAGATAAATTAGAAGATTATAAAATTAATTTTTATGGTCAGAAAATAAAATCAAAACATAAATTCAAAAATATTACGTTTAAGAGAATTAAAGGAGATGATTTCACAGATACATTAACAGATTATGAAAGGAAAAATAATATTGATATGATAGCGATGGTGACTTATAGAAGGAAAGGATTTTTTAATTTATTGTTTGATAAAAGTCTGACTAAAAAGATTGCATGTCATATACAGATTCCTTTGTTAGTTTTGCATTAAATTTTTTTCAAATATAAAAAAACAAAAAAGGGGATGTTAATCCCCTTTTGTTTTTACAACGGTAATTTCAAAAAATTATTTCATTAAAATCATTTTTTTAGTTTCTGTGAAATCATTCACCTGGATGGTATAATAATAAACTCCGCTTGCCATATTATTTCCGTTAAAAATTGCTTCATAAGTTCCTACATTCAAATTCTGATTTACAAGAGAGTTAACAAGTTTACCTGAGATATCATAAATATTAATTTTTGCAAAACCGGATTTTGCAATATCAAATCTGATTTTAGTTACAGGGTTGAAT
>DOWN01000097.1:3671-3968 GCA_003519545.1 Bacteroidota bacterium | reverse complement strand
TTTTGGATTTTAGAATCCAATTTTTTTATATCTGATTACTTATATTAATTAATGAACAAATTTAGAAATTTTTGCATTATTGCACACATAGATCACGGTAAATCTACTCTCGCAGACAGATTATTGGAATTCACCAGAACTATTGAATCAAGGAATATGACTAAACAAGTCCTTGATAATATGGATTTGGAACAGGAACGCGGCATAACAATTAAACTTCACGCTATTCAAATGAATTACAAAGCACTTGATGGAGAAGAATATGTCTTAAATCTGATTGATACTCCCGGACACGTT
>DOWN01000097.1:0-3562 GCA_003519545.1 Bacteroidota bacterium | reverse complement strand
GATTGATACTCCCGGACACGTTGATTTTTCTTATGAAGTTTCACGGTCTCTCGCCGCTTGTGAAGGTGCCTTATTAGTTGTTGATTCGACGCAAGGCATTGAAGCACAGACAATCTCAAACTTATATTTGGCTATAGAAAACGGACTCGAAATTATTCCTGTAATGAATAAAATAGATTTACCATCGGCTATGATTGATGAGGTTGGAGATCAAGTTCTTGAATTGATTGGCGGAAAAAAAGAAGACATTATAAAAGCGAGTGCGAAAGTAGGAACAGGAACACAGGATATACTCGAAGCAATAATTAAAAAAATTCCTCCACCCAAAATTGATAATTCAAAACCTTTAAGAGCATTAATTTTTGATTCTCTGTTTGATATTTACAGAGGTGTTGTGATTTATCTGAGAGTTGTTGACGGTGAATTAAAAGAAGGTGATGAAATTAAATTTTTCTTTTCTGATCAGACTTATATAGCAGAAGAAGTCGGTATTTTAAAAATGGGTAGAGTGAGAACAGGTAAACTTGAATCAGGTAATGTCGGATATTTAATTTGCGGAATGAAAGATGTGAATGATTGTAAAGTCGGAGACACAATTTTTAATTCAAAACAAATTATTACTGAACCTCTGCCGGGTTATCAGGAAGTGAAACCAATGGTATTTTCAGGAATATATCCTGCAAATACCGAAGATTTTGAAAACCTGAGAGACTCACTTTCAAAATTAAAATTAAATGATGCGTCTTTAACTTATGAACCTGAAACTTCAGTTGCACTTGGATTCGGATTCAGATGCGGATTTTTAGGAATGTTACATCTTGAAATAATTCAGGAAAGACTTGAAAGAGAATATAATTTAAATATTGTAACTACAGTTCCAAACGTTGAGTATAAAGTTTATAAAACAAACGGTGAAATGCTTGTTGTGGATAACCCTTCTATAATGCCTGACCCTTCAGTGATTGATTATATTGAAGAACCTTATATTAAAGCACAGATTATAACACCAACTGATTATATCGGTAATATTATGAAACTTGCTAATGACAGAAGAGGAATTTATAAAACCACAAATTATCTCGATCCGAAAAGAGTTGACTTACAGTTTGAATTCCCTCTTGGTGAAATTATTTTTGATTTTTTTGATAAGTTAAAATCAACTACAAGAGGATATGCTTCTTTTGATTATGAACTGCTCGATTACAGAGAATCAAATTTAGTGAAACTTGATATATTACTTAATGGCGACCCTGTAGATGCTTTATCATCAATAGTTCACAGAGATAATGCTTTTGACTGGGGTAAAAAATTATGTTTAAAATTAAAAGAGTTAATTCCGAGACAAATGTTTGAAGTTGCAATTCAAGCAGCAATTGGAAACAAAATTGTTGCAAGAGAAACTATAAGTGCAATGAGGAAAAATGTTACGGCAAAGTGTTACGGCGGTGACATATCAAGAAAAAGAAAATTGCTTGAAAAACAAAAAGAAGGTAAAAAGCGTATGAAACAGATAGGATCTGTGGAAATTCCACAAGAGGCATTCCTTGCTGTTTTATCAATAGAAAAATAAATATTTATATTTTGACAGAAAAAGATAAAAAAAATACAAATACATCTCAGACAAGTACAAATAAACTTAGCAGTATGTTTAAGAAAGATAAAAATAATAAAACAAAAAAACCAAAGATTGTAGAATATTTTAATGCATTATTATGGGCTGCAGTCGTGGCTTTTTTGATTAAAGTATTTTTATTTGAAGCATATAGAATTCCAACAGGTTCAATGGAAAACACATTGCTGGTTGGTGATTTTTTACTCGTTACAAAATTTACATATGGTGCGACTACTCCGAGGAATATTCCTTTTACAAACGTAAGACTTCCTTATGTGAAATTACCGGGATTTAAAGATCCTGAACCCGGAGATGTAATAGTTTTTGATTTTCCCGGCGACAGAGATGAAGTTGAATCAAAAGAAGTATTGAATTATATAAAACGTTGTGTTGCCTTACCCGGTGATAAGTTGCAAATTATAAATAAGACGTTATATGTGAATGGTGCAGTGTTTACAAACCCTCCTGATTCAAGATTTGCGAAATCTCTTACACCTTCAAGCATTTCAAACCCGAGAATATTTCCTAAAGGATCTGGATGGAATGAAGATAATTATGGACCGATTACTGTTCCTAAAAAAGGTGATCTGATTGAAATTAACAGCATAAATTTTGAAGCATGGAAATATTTCGTAATGAAAGAAGGAAATAAAATTGAACTCAGAGGTAATGATGTTTATGTGAATGATGCTCCACTGCCAAATGGTCAGTATGAAGTCAAAAGGGATTATTTATTTATGATGGGTGATAACAGAAACAATTCTCTCGACAGTAGATTTTGGGGATTTATGCCAGTTGAAAATATTGTAGGAGAAGCATTAATGATTTATTGGAGTTGGGATCCGAGTATAAGTTTTCTTGATTTCTTTAAACTTATCAAATCAACAAGATGGGACAGAATCGGAATGTTTATCCATTGATTTGCTAATGTCAGGAATTTATATACATATCCCCTTTTGTAATAAAAGATGCAATTATTGTAATTTTTATTTTTCAACAAATAAAAAAATCATTCCCGCTTTTATAACTTCTTTAAAAAAAGAAATTAAATTTACATCCGATAAATTTAGTCATTTAAAATTTAACACTGTTTATTTTGGTGGTGGCACACCTTCTCTTATAGCTGATTCTGATTTAAAAAATATATTATCCGAATTACGAAATAATTTCGAAATCTCAAATGATTCTGAAATTTCAATTGAAGTAAATCCCGAAGATTTAAATGAAGATAAACTTAAAATTTATATAGACTCCGGTATAAACAGATTAAGCATAGGAGTTCAGTCTTTAAAAAATCAGGAATTAAAATTTTTATCCCGACAGCATTCATCAGAGGAAACCATTGAGAAATTAAAACTCGTCAAAAAATATTTTGATAATTTTTCATTGGATTTAATCTATTCCCTGCCGGGACAAACATTTGAAGATATAAAATTTACTCTCGATATTTACAAAGAATTAAATGCACCGCATATTTCAGCATATACATTGACTATCGAAGAGAAGACATTATTGCATAAAAATTTACAAGATAAATTGTTTACGAAAAATTCTTCGGAAAAAGAAGCAGATTTATTTTTGGAACTAAGTGAGTATTTAAAATCATCAGGTTTTTTACATTATGAAGTTTCAAGTTTTTCATTACCGGGATATGAATCTAAACATAATTCAAAATACTGGAATTATGAAGATTACATTGGATTAGGACCTTCAGCACATTCATTATATCAGAATACACGATGGAATAATTATTCTTCACTCGGGAAATATAATTTGTATTTAAATGATGACAAATTACCTGTTGAAAACATTATAAATCTTTCAAAAGATGAATTGAAGTTTGAATTTTTAACTTTATCATTGAGACATAACGGGATAAATTTCAAAAAATATGAAAGTATATTCAAAGAAGATTTTAAAGAAGTTTATTCTGAAGAAATTAAAATTTTA
>DOWN01000270.1 GCA_003519545.1 Bacteroidota bacterium | reverse complement strand
TTCACTGGAAATATCTTCAGAGCAAACACTTTGATGTATATTTTTATCAAGGCGGAGATTTCATTGCCTCATACACAGCACAGGTTGCCGAAGAATCACTGAACCAGTTACAAAAAAATCTTGATTATAACATCTCGAACAGAATACCTATAATAGTATTTTTATCACATAATGAATTTCAACAGAATAATGCTATTGATGAGTTCTTGCCTGAAGGGGTAGGAGGCGTAACTGAATTATTCAAGAACAGAATTCTCGTTCCGTTTGAAGGTGATTATGAAAAGTTCAGACACGTGATACATCACGAATTGCTTCACGCATTTATGAATGATATGTATTACGGAGGTTCGATTCAAAATATAATTTCAAAAAATATTACACTTCAGTTCCCTCTTTGGTTTTCAGAAGGTATGGCTGAAGTTCAGAGTTTATATGGGCTTGATAAGGCAACTGATATGTATATAAGAGACCTTGTGATAAATAATTATTTACCACCACTTGAGTATATCGGAGGATATCTGGCATATAGAGGCGGTCAAAGTTTTTTTGCGTTTTTGGGATCGCAATACGGAGTGGATAAACTTGGAGACTTGATGATCAACATTAAAGCACTGGGAGATGTCTATGCGGGATTTGAAGAAACATATAAAATGAGTGTTGAGAAACTCGGAGAGAAATGGCAAAAGGAACTGAAAAAAAGATACTGGCCCGAGATAGATACCAAAGAAGAAGTTATGGACTTTTCAAAACGTTTAACGAATCATGAAAAAGACGGAGGCTTTTATAACGTAGCACCAAAAATTTCACCAAACGGAGAAATGTTTGCATTCATTTCAAACAGAGATGATCTTTTCAGTGTTTATCTTGCGAAGACATCAACCGGTGAAGTAATTGAAATGGTGCTAGAAGGAAATAACTCGGCTGACTTTGAAGAGTTAAATATTTTAACACCCGGACTTACCTGGAGCCCAAACGGAAGATTTCTTGCAGTGAGTTCAAAATCAGGAAGTCAGGATGCGATTACAGTAATCAATGTAAACTCGGGAGACAGAGAACGATTACCAGTCTTTAACAATGAAATTTCATATTTAGCATGGTCACCTACAGAAGAAAAGATTGCATTTATCGGACAGAATAATAAACAATCAGACGTTTATATTTACGACAGATTAACGAGAAAGACATCGAATTTAACAGACGATATATTTTCAGATGAAAAAATCACCTGGTCACCTGACGGGAAATTTATATATTTCACATCTGACAGAGGAGATTATCTGAACAGAACTATGATACCATCAGATTTCAATATGGCATATTATGAATCAAAGGGAAAAGATATTTATAAACTTGATGTTTCAAATCTTGAAATTTCCAGAGAAACGAATATAGACTATTCAATAGAAACAGATGCACAAATTTCATCAGACGGCACGAAAATGATTTACACTTCAGATGTGAGCGGAATTACAAATGTTTATATAAGAGAAACTGATACATCGGGAAATGTAATAGACAGACCTATTACAAATTCCTTATCACCTATAGATCAGATTTCAATTTCCAAAGACGGGAAAAAAATGTTATTTGTTTCTCTAAACAAAGGTGCGTATGATATTTTTTCAATGGATAATCCGTTTGATAAACGGCTTGATATAACAGAGATACCACCAACAGAGTTTGTCAAAGAAAGATTTGTGATGGAAGGTTTATTCGGAAAGAAAACAGAAGTGACAGCGATTACAGATTCGGTTAATTCAGTGAAAGATACATTGTTCACAGTTCTGGAATCAAATGACTCTGCAGTTACATTAACTGATTCAACAGTTATAGTAAATCAAACAGATTCAAGCACACTTTACGGGCAGGATATTAAAATCAATTTTGAAAATCAAACCGATACATTGCCCGGTAAAAAAAGTTATTTAGATTCGATGTATGCCGCAAATAAAAATTTTAAGATTGATGATAATTTAAATCCTGACGGGACATTCAGAATTAATAAATACAAAGTGAGATTTACTCCTGATCTGGTTTATGGAAATGCCAACTATTCAAGTTTTTATGGTGTACAGGGTGTTGCACAGATTTCATTAAGTGATATGTTGGGCAATCACAGGATAAATATAATTACATCAATGGTAATAGATTTGAAAAACAGTGATTATGGATTGGCTTATTATTATCTGCCAAAACGAATTGATTACGGAATGGAAATATTTCACACGGCAAGATTTGTTTTATATAACAGACGTGACGGAAACGGAGATCAACTTTTCAGATACAGAAATTTTGGCGGAAGTTTGCTTGCAAGTTATCCGATTAACAGATTCAAAAGAATAGACGGAGGTCTTTCAGTATCAAACATTTCAAGAGAGAATCTGGATAATTCACTTGAGCCGATTGAAAGAAAAACTTTAATGTTGCCATCATTAAGTTTTGTTCACGACAATACAATTTTTAATTACAATACATATTCACCTGAAAAAGGAACACGATATAATATTTCGGTTTCAGGTTCGCCAAAGTTCGGAGAGTCCGGACTGGGATTTGTGAATACACAACTTGATTACAGAACTTATTTTAAAATCGGGACAGATTACAGTTTTGCCTGGAGATTTGCAGGCGGTGCAAGTTTTGGACCTAATCCTGTCCGGTATTATATCGGTGGGGTTCCAAACTGGATAAACAGAGAGTTTCAAAACGATAATATTCCGATTAGTAATATTGAGGAGTTTGCATTTTCGCAAGCAGGATTGCCTTTAAGAGGATACAATTATGATGCAAAGTCAGGTTCAAAATATGCGATGATGAATATGGAGTTCAGATATCCGATTTTTAAATATTTAATCTTGGGATTATTACCGATAGGATTTCAGGATATAATGGGAGTTGCGTTTTTGGATATGGGAACAGCATGGAGAGATGATGCTGATTTAAAATTGTTTGAAAAGAAAGACGGAAGTTTTCAGGCGAAGGATTTGTTAATTGGTACAGGTGTTGGAACGAGAGCGATATTTTTAAATTTCCCTATAAAATTTGATGTAGCATGGAATACGAACTTAAAGAAATGGAGCAAACCGAAGTATTATATATCTTTGGGATTTGATTTTTAATATTTACGTTAGAGGGAGTGAAAAAAAAGGAGGTCATTGACCTCCTTTTTTATTTGTATGAACACTAAGAATCAACGATACAAAATTGTTTAAAGTTAAAATGCACCTGTCAAAAACAATTAAAATTTTTC
>DOWN01000246.1 GCA_003519545.1 Bacteroidota bacterium | reverse complement strand
AATATTGCCATGAAATCAGAAATTAAAAAAATCAATCAAACCAAAAAAATCTTTTACTTTATTATTTTTCATTTTTTGATATTTTCGTATGTAAAAAATTTAAGTTCTCAAGATTTTCAGACTTCTGGCTTAAATGGAATGTTTAATGAGAGAGGATATAATAAATCCTCCACTTTATCAGTAGATGAGAATGAGATAATAAATGATTATAACGGAAATTTAAATTTTTCATTTCCATTACATCAAATTAAAGGGCCTGGAGATATTAATATTAATATGACTTTGAATTATAATGGTTCAATGTCTTCTAAATAATACGAGAGGAAGGATTGTTGCAACTGCTTACAGAACTGACAGAACAAATCCATGGAGTTTTAAGTTTTATAGATATGATGCAAGAGGAAGAGTAGTAAAAATGTGGAATAATATAAATGGACTGGGAACAAAGATATTTGATTATAATTATAATTCATCAGATTTGGTAACTTATCAGACATATCAGCAGGGAGAATCAGATCAGCAAAGATTCAAATATTATTATGATAATATGGGTAGATTATTTGAATATTCAATGTTAACCGGTGAACTTCAAAATCCACCCGAGAGTAATCTTTCATCAGATTATTTTAAATTATTTGAATACGGATACAATGCTAATTCACAGATTACTCAGAAGGATTATAATAACAGAGAGTTTCAGACAATGTATAATTACAACAACCGCAACTGGCTGACCTCTCAGACAACAACGGACGGAGTATTTGATTTTACGAATGCTTATTTTGCAAATGGAAATTTGAGTAATCAGTTTTTAGGGGGAACTTATAAAAATAATTTTCCTAATGCAGGTTCATTAAATTTTAGTTTCACTTATGATAAGGCAAACAGATTGCTAAAAGCACATGAAAATAATCAATTGACAAATACATATCACCTTGAAAATACTTATGATAAAGACGGAAATATAAAAACTTTAAAGAGATACGGGGCAAATGAAAATATTATGGATGATTTTGTATATACATATCAGAGCGGAACAAACAAATTACAGAAAGTATCCGGAAGCACAACACAATATAATTATGACGGTAATGGGAATGTGATAAGTGATAATCTGAATAATTTATCATCTTTTAAGTATGACTATAGAAATCTGATAACGGAATTCAGAAAAGTTATAACAATACCAACAGACCCGCCGAGTTATGAGGTATATCTGACAGAGATGAAATACGACGATATGGGAATGAGAATTCGAAAAACTGAATATTTATATACGGGTTATGAATCAGATCCAGTGTTTAATGAAGATGCACCGATTGGTTGGACGGCGATATCGGATATATATTATGTGAGAGATTTCAGCGGTAAAGAAATTGCAATATATAATAGCTATGACATTAAGCAATGGAATCTTTATGGATTAGAGAATGAGGGGTATCTTGACGCTGACAGGCAAGTAAGAATATATGTAAAAGATCATTTAGGAAGTATTAGAGTGACACTTGATGATAAACTGGCTGTGATAAATGCACAGGATTATGATGCGTGGGGATATTTGCTGCAAGATAAAACTTATGAACTTGAGAATTCAACATTTAAATTCACAGGCAAGGAGAGAGATAAAGAAAGCGGGTATGATTATTTTGGTGCAAGGTATTATGATTCAAGGATTGGCAGATGGGGAGGAGTGGAACCGCTTTTGGATAAGTATGTGAGTTTCAGTCCTTATTGTTATGGATTGAATAGCCCGATGGTGTTGGTGGATGTGGATGGAAGGGATGTTAGGTTTTCTAGTGATGAAAATACAAGAAATTCACAACTAAATCTTTTAAGGTTGACTTTACCAGTAGAATACAATGATTATATTAATTCGGTTGAAGATGATGAAGGAAATTTTATTTTGGATATAGACTTATTAAATAGTGCTACAAACTTAACAGAATCAATAGAATATAACAGGCTCGTATTTATAGCTGAAAACGATGAAATTACAACTATAAATTTTGGAAATAGAATATCATACAGAAATAGCGAAACTAATGAGATTCAAAATCTAGATTTAGGCCCGATTGGTAATACACGATTTATTAGAGCAGGTTATACTCTTGTTTCTGGGAATATTGATAATCCGGAGAATCCAATTAGGCGATCTTTAAGCGGTAATAACGAAGTCTATGTTTATAATTTAAATGATGTTCAAAATGCTAGGACATTAGCACATGAGTTATATGCTCATGTTTATAATTATTTAAGAGGAAATTTATGGGGGGAAACTAATTTAGGAGGAGAAGGTGGAGAAATTGAACAAATAGAAACTAGGGCTGAAGAGAATGCAACTAATAGATAAAAATAAATTTATATTAATAGGAATGAATTTACATAATTATACTACGAAGTTGAAAATAATTTTTATTTTTCTAATTTTTTTCTTAAAAATTGATTCTGCTAATTCTGATTCAATTTATTATGAAATTGAAACTTCATTCTTATCTGAAAATTTTGAATCAAATAAATTAGAAATAAATTTGGTAAATGAATCTAATGATACTCTGTTATTTATACCTGACTTTATAGTTAAAGGAATTAATGATTCAGATGTATTTATTAATACAAGAAGTAATATTTATTCAAATAATTTATTGTATTTTTTACCGAAAAAAACAGTTGTTATATATAGTGGTTTAATTGTACAGAATTTTAAAAATTTTCCTCAAATGTTTTTGATTTTGCCTAATTCCAAATTATTGATTAAATTTGATACCAATGAATTTAATCAAATCAATTTCGATTTAAATGATAAGAAAATATTTACAAAATTGAGAGTAGCAAGAAAGAAAATATTTGATGAATTTTTCATGAAGGAATTTAGTGAATCAACAGAATTACCTTATAATTCAATATTATCATTGG
>DOWN01000347.1 GCA_003519545.1 Bacteroidota bacterium | reverse complement strand
TATTACTGTTACTCTGAGATATGTTGCGGGAATGTTAGTTTTGTTGCAATCAGGATTTGTGTTTTGACTTTCAAACAAATTTATCAATTCATTTTTCAGTTCATCTGCTTTTCCGTTCTTTTCTGCCGCGTCAAATGCATTCATAGTAGGACCGTAATATTTTCTGAACAGTTCCACAAATTCCGCGGGAGAAATATCAATTTTAAAATTATAAGTATCTTTTTCAAATGAAATATTTTCTTCTTTAATTCCTGCATTAATAAATCTCGCTCTCACTTCATTTTCAACTCCCCATAACATTGGGCTTACAAAACCTTCCGGTGGGGGAGGAGTATATGAAGAACTGATTTTCAATATCTGTGCAACAAGTGTTGGATCACCCGGAATCCAGTTTCCCATTACAATTTTGCCTCCGGGTTTTGTAACTCTTACTATTTCTTTCGCTACATCAATCGGTTTAGGTGCAAACATCGCTCCAAAAATACTCACAACAAAATCAAAAGTATCATTTTTAAGTTCGCTTAAATTACAAGCATCACCTTCAACGAATTTAATATTTGTTAAATTTTCATTTTGTGCCCTTTTATTTCCTGCTTCAACTAAATTTGATGCAATATCAACTCCCAAAACATTTGCACCTCTTCTTGCTGAAGGTATTGCAGTTGTTCCATCACCACAACCTAAATCAAGAACTTCCATTCCTGATTCAATCCCGATTTTCGAAATTAATTCTTCACCGCTTTCTCTCATTGAAGCGGCAATTTTCGTAAAGTCACCTTTTTCCCAAAGTGCTTTATTCGGATTTACCGAAATAGTTTTCTCCATCTTTATTAGATTTATTTATTTTAAAATTTTAAATGAATAATTAAGTGATATGTAATTTTTATGGCTCTAAAATTAATACGGGGTCAATCTTTAATTGTTACAAATTTTACTGAATAATATTTTAAGATTTTAATTTCAAAAATTTTTCAGAATCTAAATAAATTACATCCCATATATGACCGTCAAAATCTTTTATTTTTCTTAATTTCATAAATCCATAATCTTTTGGTTCAATCGGTTCGCTTCCACCGGATTTTAATCCATTGTCAATTAATTTATTTAATTCATTTTCTGAATCAACATTCAAAGTAAAATAAACCTTATAATCTCCATCAATCCCTTTTACTTTTTCGTTACTAAAGTCTGAAAATTTTTCTTTTGAAATTAACATAACATAGACGGTATCTGACCACACCATACATTTTTGATGTTCATCAGTAAAAAGTGGATTGATCTCAAATCCTAAACTTAAATAAAATTCCATTGATTTCTCAACATCACTAACCGGTAAATTTATAAATAATTGTTTCATTAATTTTTTTTACAATTATAAAAACATCTATTTTAAACTGATATGTAAAATTTTACTCAATTTTTTAACATAGTTTAAAAATGAAATTTAAAATATCATTTTTAAATTTTAAAACTTCTGGTATCATAATTGCAACTATCATAAATATTAATTTATTCTGTCATATATTATATGACACCAAACGAATAAATTAAAAATAGTATTTTAATATTATTTTCACTAATTTAGTGCTTTATTTATCTAAACTTAATATGAAACTTAAACTTTTCCTTCTCACTTGCTTATCATTATTCTCAACTCTGGGAATTGCACAGTTGGGAAATAATAATATGTATCTTGTTAAGAATCTAAATACCCGTCCGGGTACTGGTTCTCAACGTTATTCAGCTTGTTGGGGTTATGTTGCTCCTAATGGAAGAGAATACGCTATCCTCGGTTGTTACGGTGGAACTCAAATCGTTGATATTACTGATTCTGCTAATATCCGCGAAGTTGGTTGGGTGCCTACGACAAACGCTGCGAGCAGTTCTAATAACTGGAGAGAAATGAAACCTATCGGTCATTATCTCTATGTTGGTTCTGAAGTTGCAAATAGCGGTATTCAAATTATTGATCTTCAGTATTTACCTGACTCTGTTTCTTATAAAGGTAAATTCCAGACCGGTACTCTTTCTTCAAGCCATACTATCACTACTGACGGAACATTTTTATATGTAAATGGTACTAATACTTCTTTTAATAACCAGGGAATTACAATTTTTAGCGTTGCTAACCCAATCGCTCCGGTTCAAATCGGTGCATGGACAACTGAATATGTTCACGATAGCAGGGTTATTAACGATACTATTTATGCTTCAAATATTTATTCAGGTTATCTGACAATCATTAATGCTACTAACAAAGCAAATCCTGTAACTGTCAGAAGATTCCAAACTACTCCAAATCCTTTTACTCACAATTCAGCAAGAACTACCGACGGAAGATTTATTCTTACTACAGATGAAACTTCTTCACCAAACGGAAAATTAAAAATTTGGAACGTTGAAAATTTAAATAACATCACTTTCGTAAGAAACTGGCTGCCAACAAATATTTCAACAGCGATTGTTCACAACGTTGAAATCTACGGAAGATATGCTCTTATTGCTCACTATACTGCAGGTGTAAGACTACTTGATATTGCTGATCCTACAAATCCTGTAGAAGTTGCATGGTATGATACATATCCGACAAATAATAACTCAAATTTTAACGGTTGCTGGGGTGTATATATGTTCCCTTCAGGAAAAATTATTGCTTCTGATATGACAACCGGTTTATATGTTTTAAAAACAAATTTTGCATTGACCAATACGACTACTACTTCTTCTGTTGTTCCTGAAAATTTTACAATGAGTCAAAACTATCCTAATCCTTTCAATCCTACAACAAAAATTAATTTCTCATTACCAAAATCATCAAATGTAACTTTAAAAGTTTTTGATGCCTCAGGTAAAGAAGTTGCTTCTTTGTTAAATGACAGAAGAGATGCGGGAAGTTACACGGTTTCTTTTGACGCTGCAAAATACGGTCTTTCAAGTGGAATTTATTTCTATACTTTGAAAACTAATGATTTCTCTGAAACTAAAAAAATGACACTTATAAAATAATTTTTTAAATTTATTTTTTTCATATTAAAGCAGAAACCATTTAAAGGTTTCTGCTTTTTTTATTTATGAATAGAAAAAAATTATTTTAATGTTAATATTATATTATGTCTCAAGGAAACTCTAATTCCGAAAAAATATCGGTTGTAGTTTTAACTAAAAATAACAGTTCAACGATTGAAGATACACTCATTTCTGTTTATGATTGGGTTGATGAAATTATTGTTTTAGATTCAGGCAGCACTGATGACTCTCTCAATATCGCAAAAAAATTTAATTGCAATATTCATCATAAAGATTTTACAGGTTTCGGAGAACAGAAAAAATACGGAGTTTCTCTTGCAAAAAATGACTGGATACTTATTCTCGATTCGGATGAGGTGATTACTAATGAATTAAAAAATGAAATTATTCTGAATATTCCAAACCCTGATATTCAAGGATATCTATTGCCAATTACACTCGTTTTTTTAGAAAAAAAAATGAATCACGGTCGTGAAAATAAATTTCCTCATCTGAGACTATTTAATAGAAAATTTGGAAATTTTAATAATTCCAATGTCCATGAAAATATTGATTTAAAAGGTAATACTCTTAAATTAAAAAATGAAATATTACATTACAGTTATAAAAATTTAAATGATTATTTTAAAAAATTTAATTTCTATACTGAACTCGCTTCAATTGATTTATTTAATAAAGGAAGAAAAGTAAATTCGTTCGAAATTATATTAAGATTCCCTTTACAGTTTATACAAACTTATTTCATACACAGAAATTTCCTTAACGGGTTCAATGGCTTTATCTGGTCTTTATGTTCTTCTTTATATCCGGTTATCAAATTAACAAAACTCAAACAATTGAACGGGAATAAATCCTGATATGGAATGGATAGTGATACTCATATTAAT
>DOWN01000199.1:425-2767 GCA_003519545.1 Bacteroidota bacterium | reverse complement strand
ATTATTTCTAGAGTTTGATTAAATGCATTAAATGCATTAATTGCATTAATAATTTCCTCCAATTGGTTATCGAAATACTTAATATAAAATTCTTTTAAGGATTTAAGTAATTCAGATATTTCGGTTGATTCCCCTGCTTCTGTTCCTAAGGATGCATTTTGGATTTTTTTCTCTTCAATTTTTTTCAGGTAGCTTTTTGATTTAAAAAGTTTTTCAAAGAACAATTCTGGTTTTATATTGAATACATCTAAAAATATTTCTTCCGAAAATCTTCTGAACTTGGCCTGATCAATGTAATATACTAAATTATATATATATCGTTCTTCTTTTATATAGTTTTCATATTCTAACAAGTTAAAAACCAGATTTTTATTTTGAAAATCCAAATCATCTTTTATTAGTGTATCCCTCAATATCAGGATCTCAAACTTGTTACACAATAGTTGTTTATAATTAATAATCGCACGTAAAATACATTTTAAAGGAACTATTTCGTTTTCAACTTTTTTATATAAATCTTTATTAAGAATCCGTTTTTCCCGGAATTCTTTTTCATAGAGTCTTATCAGTGGGCGGATTCTTTCTATTTCGAATTCTAAAATTTCACTTAATGAAAACTCAGTTTCTTTCATACCGTATTTGTAAAATAAAAATTCACCAACTAGGTTACCTAGTGCTTTATCATAATTATCATCACTAAAATTTTTTTGCTTATCAATGATAAATTTATGCTTTGATTCGTATAAATCGTTAAACCGTATTTCTATTTTGGGATGAGTTAAATCTGGATCGGTTTTTTTAATTAATTTAAAAAATTCCTTATATATCTTATATTCGATGTTGTCCTCTTCAGTTTTGGCTTTTTCGATGTTGTCTTCTTTGGTTTTGGTAGTTTTTAGATTTGTAAAGGTTTCAAGTGCATAATACCACCAGGGATTTATTGAGGAATTAGAAGTTTTATTTTCATCTTTCTTTTCGATCCCTGCATTCTCATTGTTTTGCGCAATGTTTGAATCACCTTTTGAGCTTCTTTCCAAGATAAGTTCTTCAATTTCTTCATGAAACTTTTTTAGTGATCTTGATTCAAGCCTTTTGATCACTCCCAAAACATTTAATACGCTATGGTGGTGTCCAGATCTTGTGCATTCAT
Organism: Bacteroidota bacterium; assembly: GCA_003519545.1. Classification (GTDB taxonomy): domain Bacteria; phylum Bacteroidota; class Ignavibacteria; order Tepidaquicellales; family Tepidaquicellaceae; genus UBA9002. The sequence continues at coordinate 1,617 of DOWN01000199.1, read as the reverse complement.
AAAATAAAATATTTATACTTAACTTGTTAAATAAAGCCAAAGCTTGTTCAAGTACACCGGGTCTGTTATAAATTCTCAATACAAACCTAATCACAAACGGCCAATCTTTTGGTTGGATTGGTGTGATCAATAGATCCATTGGAAAATGAACTCCCTGCTCATGGGTTCTATATTCATATGTTCTGAAAGGTAGCATATGAACTTGTGAATTCTCATAGATCCCGATTGTTTGTAAGGTACTTCCGCTTACTTCAATACCTTCCTTTGTTACAATTAAAGTATCACCAAATATCATTAAATAAGTTTTTGTTAGGAGTTTTTTCTAATTAGGATTATATTTTTCAATAGCATAGAACTCTATATGAAACTATTATTTCAATATAACCGAGTGTTTTTTCTTCAAAATTTCTAAAGTATTTCTTTATTATTAAACTTCATTCCTTCTTAGACCTTTATATTTTATCCTGAAATGATTAAAATAATGATTTCAACAGATTTGACGTAAAAACGTCCAAAGGTGAATAAAACAAAATAGTAAAGGAATTAAAATCTCAATTTTAGTTAATGAAATATAATAGTTACCTTTTTTTGCATCCAATAATTTCTTTTCATCTGTGTATGGAGAAATTGGTAATTGTTTTTCAATATTATTGATCACCTCGAACTTCTTTTCATTTAATTTTCTATATTGCAATATAATTGTAAACCATATTATACAGACCCAAAATGAAACCATTGATAATAAATTCAAAGTCCACGGATTTATGTTGGAAGTTAATATCCCACCAAATCCCAATACTGCAGAATTCAGAGAAAGGAAAAATACATTAGATTTATCCCTTCGCTCGCTTATATTATCTGCCATTTCCGCATACATTTTATATATTTCAATTATTGGATTCAAATCTTCATTTTTATTTAGTTGACTTCCACTTTCTTCACTGTTTGTGCTCATATATAATACTTTCTAGGTTGACATAATTGCATATTGTATATAGCTAGTAACTATTTGTTATTCATAATGAATGCATTTGCTTAATTTTCATCCAATAATTAGTGTCTTATTTATAATATTCTTGTATTTTTTGGCAGAGCTTTAAAGAAAGTTGATGTAAAATTAAAGCCCCACTGAATCTCGAACAAGGATTAACGATTTTAGAATAAATTACCAGATCTGAAATCGTTAATCGGT
>DOWN01000199.1:0-254 GCA_003519545.1 Bacteroidota bacterium | reverse complement strand
AATCGTTAATCGGTGTTCCTTGTTTTTAAATCAATTTCCACTTTGGTTCTGGCTTTTCCAGCGTAGGTAGCCCAGACAATATTTTAATAAATTTAGAATATTTTTTAGTAATTATTATGTTGAAATAAATCTTAATTGATTATTGATTATATGATGATATTTACCTTAAAAAACCATTTTATATTATTTCGAATCAATCATTTTGATTACGAACCTTGATATTTAAGTAGTATTAAGTATAAATATTATATAAC
>DOWN01000144.1 GCA_003519545.1 Bacteroidota bacterium | reverse complement strand
TCAAAAATTTATAAATGAAAAATTAAAAAATTGGTTCGGCTTTTTTCTTTTATTGATTTTAACTGTTGGTGTTAGTTTAGTCATTTCAAAATTCGGATTTGTCGCTGCAGTTTTATCTCTTGCTCTCGTTGTCGGAATTCCTGCTTTAATTACTTCATTATTCAATCTGAAATTCGGTGTTCTCTTTACTATAATAACGGCATTTTTTGTATTAGGATTTAAAAGATTTCTTGGTGATCTTCAACTTGGTATATTGATGGATTTACTCATTGTTTTATTATTCTTCGGAATGTTTATAAAACAAATCGAAAGTAAAGACTGGAGTTTTGCTGATAATCCGATAAGTAAAATAATTTTAATTTGGATTATTTATAATTTATTGCAAGGAGCAAATCCATTCGCAGAGTCGAGACTTGCTTGGGTATATACCATAAGAGGCACCGCCGGGATTATGATTTTTTATTTTATGCTGTTATATGCAATAGATTCTAAAAAATTTATTTCTCTGATAATTCATATTTGGATATTCCTTGTATTGCTCGCGACATTTTATGGGATGATGCAGGAGTTTATCGGATTTTTACCATTTGAAATGGCGTGGATTATGGAAACTCCCGAGAGATATGCTCTTCTTTTTCAAGCAGGTAAATTTAAAAAGTTTTCTTTTTTCAGTGATCCTTTGGTTTTTGGTTTTACAACTGCATTTACAGGAGTCTTATGTTTTATATTTGCTTTCGGTCCTTATAGAAAATTAAGAAGAATTTTTTATTTCATTTCAGGTGTGCTAATGATGTATGGGATGTTATTCTCAAGCACGAGAGCCGCTTTTATATTACCTGTAGCGTCATTAATGTTTTTAACTTTTATTACTTTAAATAAAAAACTGATGTTGTTCGGAGTATTTGCGGTGATGGGATTAGGAGTTTTATTGGTAATACCAACTTCAAATCCTGAAGTTGTAAGATTACAATCCGCATTCAGACCCTCTGAAGATCCATCATATCAGACAAGAGCAAGAAATCAGGCATTTATCCAACCATTTATTCAGACACATCCGTTTGGCGGTGGTATGGGTGCAACAGGTGAATGGGGCAAGAAATTTTCTCCATGGTCACCTCTTGCAAATTTTCCTCCCGATAGCGGATATATAAGAACTGCCGTTGAACTTGGTTGGGTTGGATTATTCCTTCAATTGTTGATGATCTTTGTCGTGCTTTTTTATGGTATCAAAGATTATTTCAGAATTCGTGATCCTGAATTAAGAAATTATTCTCTCGGGATGTTAACAGTATTATATTGTCTTGCTCTTGCAAATTTTCCTCAGGAAGCAATAGGACAGTATCCGATTAATCTTTTATTTTTTGTTGCGATTGCAATTATAAATAAATGCAGACAATTTGATGAATCAAAAAATCAAATTGATTTAATTAAATAGTAAATTTATTATGCAGGATTTTACAATTCCGGTTTGGGTTAAAAATAGTCTCTTCCAATATAACGGAGTAAATGATTTACCGGACGATTTTTACAAGTCTATTTCAAAAAGATTCGAAAAGTTTAATTGCGATGACCCTGAAGTTTCAATCGTTATACCTGCATGGAATGAAGAAAATAATTTAGCACGAACTTTAAACAGTCTTTCGTTTATTGAAACAAATTATAAAGTTGAAATTATTGTTGTAAATAATAATTCAACTGATAAAACTCAGGAATTGCTCGATAGATGCGGAGTTAAGTCTTATTTCCAACCGAAACAGGGAATTAGTTTTACAAGACAAATGGGATTGGAAAAATCGAAAGGTAAAATTGAACTTTGTGCCGACTCGGACACATTATATCCTCCCACTTGGGTAGATGGTTTTGTAGAAGTTTTAAAAAATCCTGAAATAACATGTGCCTACGGGAAATATTCTTTTATACCACCCGGAAAAACTTCAAGACCGGTGATGGCTTTATATGAAATGGTTACAAATACATTATTCAGATTAAGAAGAAAACACAGAGATTATCTGAACGTAATGGGATTTAATTTTGGATTTAGGGTAGAGGATGCTTTAAAGATTGGAGGTTTTAATCTTGAAAGAACAATTTGGGAAGACGGATGGATGGCGATGAAGTTATCTGAAATCGGAAAAATAGGACTTGTAAAATCTAATAAATCCAAAGCATGGACAATGGCAAGGAGATTAGAAATTGACGGCGGATTATATAAATCGATTATTAAAAGAATAAAAAAAGAATTTCCCAGATTGGGAGAGTATGTTGTTAAAAAAGATATAAAGTATTAATGAATAATTCGGACAATTTAAATAAATCAATTTTCTTCACGGAAGAGATTCCTTTAAAAACAAATTTAGAGCATCAGTTTCTGGAACATCTTGAATTTGATTTGGTGAAAGATAAATCTAATGTTACACGATATGATTTATTAAAAGCACTGTCACTCGCGGTGAGAGATAAACTGATTAGAAACTGGATTAGAACTCAACATAAATATTCCGTTGAAAATGTAAAAAAAGTTCATTATTTATCTTTGGAATTTCTTATGGGTAGTCTTCTTGGAAATTCTCTGATAAATTTAGATGTATATAATGAGAGTTATGAAATGTTAAAAAAACTCGGATTTAGTCTTGAAGATGTAATCGAAACGGAACATGATATGGGACTTGGCAATGGTGGATTAGGAAGACTTGCGGCTTGTTTTCTTGATTCTCTTTCAACTCTTGAATATCCTGCTTACGGATATGGTATAAGATATGAATATGGAATTTTTGAACAGGATTTTGAAAACGGTTATCAGATTGAAAAACCTGATAACTGGTTGAAATCCGGAAATCCCTGGGAAATATTAAGAAACGAAATAATTTATAAAGTTAAATTTTCCGGCAATGTAAGCACTTCAACTGACATAAACGGAAAATTAAATTTCAAATGGAATTCAGCAGAAGAAATTAATGCTGTTGCATACGATATACCAGTTCCGGGTTATAAAAATGAAACAGTAAATAATTTGAGATTATGGAGAGCAAGGGCAACCGATGCTTTTGACTTCAATGAATTTAATGAAGGTGATTATATGTCAGCAGTTGAATCTAAAAGTTCATCCGAGATAATTTCCAAAGTTTTATATCCGAATGATTCAATACTGTCCGGAAAAATATTAAGATTAAAACAACAATATTTTTTTGTTAATGCCACATTACAGGATATAATCCATAATCATAAAAAATTAAACGGAGATTTATCAAACTTTGCAGAAAAAAATGCAATTCAGTTAAACGATACTCATCCTGCTGTTGCCATTCCGGATTTAATGCGAATTTTAATTGATGAAGAAGGATTAGACTGGGATTTGGCATGGAAAATTACAACAGATACTTTTGGATATACAAATCATACAATTGTTCCTGAAGCACTTGAAGAATGGTCAGTTAACATATTCGAATATTTACTTCCGAGACATTTACAAATAATTTATGAAATAAATCAGAGGTTTCTCGATTTTGTCAGAAAAGATTTCAACTTTAATGATGATGTAATAAAAAAATTATCGGTTATAAGAGAAGGGGATGAAAAATTTATAAGAATGGCTAATCTCGCTATTATCGGTAGCCACTCTGTCAATGGAGTTGCTAAACTTCACACACAAATTATTAAAGAACAAATTTTTAAAGAATTTTATACTATATTCCCTGATAAATTTAATAATAAAACAAACGGTATATCTCCGAGAAGATTTCTTAAACAGGCAAACCCACTTTTATCAAATTTAATTACTGAAAAGATTGGTAATAATTGGATTTATAATCTTGATGAAATAAAAGAAATTGAAATTTATAAAGATGATGAAAATTTCAGAGAACTTGTCAGGGAAATTAAATATGCGAATAAACTAAACTTAATTGAATATTTAAAAAGCAGTTATAAAATTAAATTAAATCCGGATTCTATTTTTGATTCGCAAATTAAGAGATTTCATGAGTATAAAAGACAGTTATTGAATGTATTACATACAATTCATTTGTATAACAGAATTTTAAACGGAGATAACGTTGTTCCGAGAACCAAAATATTCTCCGGTAAAGCAGCACCGGGATATAAAACAGCAAAGTTAATTATTAAACTGATTAATTGTATCGCTGATGTTGTTAATAACGATGTAAGAGTTGGAGATAAACTGAAAATTTTATTTCTGAAAAATTATTCAGTTTCACTTGCGGAGAGAATTATACCTGCTTCAGATTTATCCGAACAGATTTCTACAGCAGGATTTGAAGCATCGGGAACAGGAAATATGAAATTTGCTCTAAATGGTGCTTTAACAATAGGAACTTTAGATGGTGCAAATATAGAAATCAAAGACGAAGTAGGGGATGAAAATATTTTCATTTTCGGATTAAAGGATAATGAAATTATTAAAATAAGAAAAGAGGGTTATAATCCTGAGATATATTATCAAAATGACAGCGATCTGAAAAAAGTAATTGATATGATAAAGAATAATTATTTTAACAGAAACGAACCTGGAATATTCCAAAATTTAACAGATGAATTATTAAACAGAGATTATTATTTTCTGATGGCAGATTTCAGAGATTATATTGACGCTCAGTTAAGAGTTGAAAAACTATATTTAAATCAGGAAAAGTGGAATGAAATTTGCATAATAAATATATCAAATATGGGAATGTTTTCCAGCGACAGAACAATAAATGAATATGCTAAAGATATCTGGAAAGTAAATCAATTAAAAATATGATGAAAAAAATTTTACTGTTTATAACTTTATTTTTAGCCGGCGAAGTTATGGCTTCAGGTGTGGGGTCAAAATTTCAATTATATGTACCACCAAATGCCGCAAATACTAACAGAGAAGTTGCTGTTATGATTACTGCTATTTATGATTCAACAAAAATAAATTTAATTGATGATAATGCTGACGGTGATAATGATGATTCATATTCAGGATTATTGAGACTTGGTGAAACATACATCAGGTATATTAAAGATGGAACGGTAAACGATGACGCAGGTGGAAAATGGGATGGAGATTATTTTGTTTTAGAATCTAATAAACCGGTAATCTTTGGTCAGTTTGTTAAAGGAGATAATGCTCAGGATTTTGCAATTTCTGATAACGGAACAATGAAAGGTACTGTTTTTTATTTATACACACCTCAGTCAGTTGCTTCTAAAAGAGATTTAAATGTTTTTGCTTACGAAGATAATACTCAAATTACATTAAAAGATATAACCGTATCGGCACAAAATACAACCGGAACTGCAAAGGTAAATTTGAATTCTACAAAGATTAAATTCACCACGACTTTAAATACAAAACAGGATTTAATTGAAATTAAAACAAACGGAAGAAATGCACTTGATAACGGTAAAACTTATTTATTAACTTCTAATAAACCTGTAACGGTGCAGATTGGTTCTTTGTATCAGTCAACAAGACATTCGGGTTCTTATGTACCGGGAATTTCAGGATCAACTTTAGATAATTTTTTCTATTTCTCAATTCCAAATGAGAAAAAAGGGGAGCAGGAATTAAAAATCTCAAGTTACAATAATAATGTTAATGTGAAACTTGACAGATTAAATACATCAAACAATACTTGGGTAAATATTGGTGATTATAATTTAAATCAGAATGGATACGCTTCATGGATTGCAGATAATAATGATCAGTTTCCGTTATTCAGAGTTCAAGTGACTGGGGGAAAAGTTTCACTGTTTCAGTGTAACTATTTTGAAACAGGAAATAATAATGGCAGAAATGATGAATATGCTTTTACTCCTTCAAATGATGGAGATAAAGCAGGTCAGAATTTTACTTTATGGTTACCTGAACCCGGTGATAATTCAAGTTGCAGAGATCCATTTACCGGAAATAGTTTTGGAGATGATTTCTCGCATTTGTTTTTATATGCCAACGCAAATGCAAACGTAAATATAACTGACCTTGCAACTAACGGTACAGTTATAAATACAAATATACAAATTAATGCCGGCAGATATGCTGATTTCAAAGTTAATCAAAATACATATAACGCTTTAAAGAGCAATAACAGACAACCTTTTTTGAAAATTACTTCTACAAGTCCAATCGTTATCGGAATAACTAACTGGTATAATTCGTGGATGTCTTTTGCGACAAGTTCGGTTGTAAATAATTTGAACATCTCATCAAAATTTAATGTTGACTCGGTTTATTCAGGAAGTAATTCTATCTTAACAGGTTTTTCAAAAAATATTGGTTATACGTTTACTTCCCGAAAACTTACATTAACTATACCGGATGGTTTTAATATTGTAACTTCATCTTTAACTACTCCAAGTCAGGGAAATGTTGGTGCAGGAACGGTTTCTTCAGGTGTAAATAACAGTAAAATTATTACATGGAATAATTTTACTTTTAATCAAAATGACAGCATTGCATTTGCAGTTACTGTAACTGCTTTGACTAATTATGCAAACGGCAGCCCTATACCAAACGGAACTGATTTCAATTTTATTTCTAATATAACAGGAACAACTTCTAACGATACTTTGAGTTCTCAATCATCATCTGTATTAAAAGTAAAAAACAGTAATGCTTTTATCCAAACTGACAGATTTATAACGGCTTACGAAGATTTAAAAAACAGTTCCTGGAATGACTGGGATGTAAATGACTGGGTAGCAGGTATTTCTCAAACGTTACTTGCTGATTCTTTAGGCAGAATAACGCGTGCAACTTTCGATATAGAAGCACTTGCTCGTGGTTCTTCTTTTGATCACAGTTATTTTTTAACAATTAAATTGCTTGGAAATTCTTCCTCTACTTTGACAGTAAGAGACTCACTTGGCAATATAGTGAGTGCAGAAAGTTTTTCAAATCAATCAAATACAAATAATTTCACTGTAAAAATTTTTAATTCAACCAAAAAAGCATTACCACCTGCGACAGGAATTTTTTCAACGAATACTTTCACAGGTCAATTATATACAGTCAAAGGATGGACTGCAAGACTTGAAGTTAATTTCAGTGACAGACTTAATAATATTGAAGATGTAAACGAGAAAAATTTTGATCCTTGGATATTAACCCAATATGGAAATGAAATTCATATTGCGTCTGTTGCGGGCTTAGCAGGAAATACTCAGAATGTAGATAATAATGTAATTTCAAATACTCCATTATATAGTTATTATCTCGCACTTGGTTATAGAGTTCCTTTTGACTGGAAATGGCCCTATGAAGGTCCCGCTTATCCAATATGGATTGCATATCCGGAATTTGAAGATTTTGTAATAAGCGGAGAAAATGTTTTCAACGACTGGTATGATAATCCTGATACTTCAAAAGTTTGGAAAAGAAGAATAGTTCAGGGAGATAATTCAAATATTACGAGGGTAAAACAACTTCCTATTGAGTTTGACAATTCAATCTCAGGCAAAACGGTTTTTCTTGATACAATCGGAAAATTTTTTGGTTCACCTAAAATTGCGGATATAAACCGTGATGGACAGATGGAAATTTTTATTGGATGTATGGATCAGAGATTATATGGATTTAATTCTTCAGGTGATATTCTTCCCGGGTTTCCAATTCCAACTCAGGGGATAATCAGATCAACACCTGCAATTGATACAAATTATAACGGACTCAGCATAATTACATTCGGTTCAGATGATGGAAATTTATATTGCGTCACTTCAGCAGGAAAAACATTACCGGGATTTCCTGTAAATACTCAAGGTTCGATTAAATCATCTCCTGTTCTCGCCGATTTGAGAGGTGACGGACAGAAATATATTGTAGTATTTTCGGGTAGCGGCAGATTATATGTATATGATTTACAAGGAAATGTCGTTCCCGGATTTCCAAAAATATTACAGCAATCATTTGATGCTTTCGGTAGTTTTTTAATTTTACCATCGCCTGCTGTTGCTGATTTATTCCTTGATGGTTCAAGAGAGATTATTACCGGAACAATTGACAGTAATTTATATGTAGTTACAAACAGTGGAAAAGTATTAAACGGATTTCCTCAGAAACTTGACAATCTTGTTTATTCATCTCCTGTTATATCAAAATTTCAGGATGGAACAAATAAGATTGTAATTACAACCTCAGGTGGAACTCTTTACATTTTCAACAGAGACGGAACATTATTTAATAAGAAAAAACTCGGTGATGAATTTATTTCTTCACCTGTTATGTATGATATAAATAATGACGGAACTAAAGATATTATTGCGATTACGTCAGACGGAATAATCCATTGTTTAAATAGTGAAACATTATCCACACAATGGGAATTCCAAACAGTTACAAATATACTTTCTACTCCTGTTATCGCTGATGTTACAGGTGATGAGTTTCCGGAGATTATAATTCCTTCAATGATAGGAGCAACTATTATATTGGATGGTGATGGATTTGTGGATGAGTTAAACACAAGTTCAATACCGATTTTTAATTCATGGGTAGTTTCAGGTCCTGCTGTAGGTGATATTGATAATAACGGAAAACTTGATATTGTATTGGCATCATATGATCAGACAATTCGTGCTTTTGAATTTCCAAATTCAAACAGTAATTCAAAAGTTTACTGGCAATCATTTGGTTATAACTTAGGAAATACCCGTTGGGATGAAAGTGATTACTCGCCGCCTCCACAACCGGATCAACTCGGCAGAATTTTCAATTATCCTAACCCGGTAACTCAGGAAAAAACTACAATCAGAGTAGAACTTCCATTAAATACCGATGAAATCAAAATCAGAATTTTTGATTTAGGTGGAGAACTGGTGAAAGAAGTGAGCAAAAATGATTTGATTAAAAATGGAATTTACTGGGATTATGTCTGGGATTTAAAAAACGGAAAAAATATTTTGGTAGCAAGCGGTGTATATATTATAAATGTTGAAGCAAAACTGAACGGTATGACATATACAAAGAATCAGAAAATGGGGGTTGCAAGATGAAAAAATTAATTTTATTACTTCTCGGTTTATTTATAAATTTCAACCTAAACGCACAGACTCAAGATGGTGGTGAACCGGGTGCATTTCTGAAAAACGGATTCTCTGCTAGGGCAAATGCTATGGGCCAGGCGTTTGTTTCTATTTCTGATGATGCATCTGCAATTTTTTATAATCCGGGTGCAATGATAAATATTAAAAAAACTGCCGTGACAGGAATGTATTCAAAACTGTTTAATGATATAGACGGGATAAATTACGGAACATTTGGAATTGTTAATAATTTTGATTTTGGAATAGTTGGTTTAGGTGTTGTGTATATGAATGTAGGAGATATTCCTTTTGTTGAAAATGAAACAGGTCCCACAGGGATGACTTTCAGCAGTAATCAATCGGTATTTTATTTATCATACACAAAATATTTTCTTGATAATTTAAATATCGGCGGTTCAATTAAATTTTTAAATCAATCACTTGCCGGATATTCAGGAAGCGGTTGGGGATTGGACTTAGGAGTTTATTCCAATGTAAATAAAAATTTAACTGTCGGATTGATGTTCCAGGATTTACTTGCTCCAAAAGTTAAAATCAATAATACTGAAGATGTATATAATACTAAAGTAAAATTCGGCTTTGTATATAAACCCATTCCTGAACTTAAACTATCTCCGGAAGCTATTTTTGAAACCGGCAAAGATGAAATATTTGCGATAGGTGGTGAGTATTTATTATTTGATGAAATGATTGCAATCAGAAGCGGTTATAACACAACTTACAATTCATTCTCGGCAGGGGCAGGAATTAAATATAAATATGTTGCTCTTGATTATTCATTTAATACTCATAAATATCTTGGGAACGTAAACCGCTTCGGTCTTAGACTGGATTTTTAATTTAATAAATCACAAATAAAATTTACTGCTGAATATGAAATAATTTGCCTGTCTCTGTAAGTTGAAAATACGTTATCTTTTTTTGAACTTAAAATACCGTTTTGCAGAATAACGGGTGTAAATTTTCTTTCAATTGCACCATTGTAAGCAAATAAAACGCAAT
>DOWN01000020.1 GCA_003519545.1 Bacteroidota bacterium | reverse complement strand
GAACTATAACGGTCTAATGAAATTTGATTCAGCGAATTATGTTGCAGATAAACTATATGAACTTCATAAAAAATTAAACGGTAAGGAAAAAACTTTTTATTTTTATTCGAAAGAAACTGATTCTTTAATAGTGGAAGGAGTTGAAGAATTAATGGATCCCGATCCGGATAAAAAATATCCTTTTTATAAAAATATATTCAGTTTTTATGACGGAGACGGAAAATTTTTATATTCTGTCCAGGCAGAATTACTTTTCGGAACAGGTGGCGAGATACCTCCGGTTTTTGTAATGGGCTGGTCTAAATATGAAGGTGATAAATACCACCATAAAACTTTTGGTACTTTAAATTCCAAATACCCGTTAAATTACAGATTTCTATTTGAGAGTTTGAAGAAAATTCTGAATAACGAAGTTAATCCGACTTCATCAAGCATTAAAACTATTAAAAATAAATAAAAAACCCGCTAATGCGGGTTTTAAATTTACAAAAAAAATTTAATTTCAGATTACATATTCGGATCAATGTTGCAGGAAATTTTTAGCATAATCTGAGAATTGCTTGGATCGTTAGTATAAACTAAAATTTCTTTAGTCTGTTCACCTTCTCTGCCTTGTGTATTAAAGGTTACCTGTATTTCACCTGACTCACCTTTTGCAAATTCTTTTTTATTTCCTGTTGTAGCACCCGTACATCCGCATGATGTAGAAATATTTTCAATTTTAAGAACACCTGCTCCGTTATTTTTGAATGAAAAATTATATTGAAGCTGTGGTCCTTGTGCTACTTTTCCAAAATCGTGTGATGTTTGATTAAATTTTATTTTTGGAGCTTTGTTTGCAGCGGAAAGATTTCCGTTAGACATTACAAAAAACATTAAGGTAATTATACCAATTACACCTAATGCAAAATAACCCGCCTTAGCACCTTTACTGTTTAAGAAATTACTCATTTTTGTTTCCTCCGTCAGAAATATTTATGGTTTCTTTTTTGGTTTCTGAAAAAATATAAATAATGAATGTTGCAATCAACATAAAAATATCGCGGACTATTGTCCAGAGTATGTCAGAAGGTGTGGATGCTGAACTTGTAGAAAAACAGCCGCAGTTAATTTCCAATCCTCTGAAATATGCCTGTGCAAGCCCGATTATAAACAAAATCAATAAAATACTGATAATTATAGAGTTAGCTCTTACCCATTTACCTATAATTAGCAAAATTCCTGTTATTAACTCAATAAAAGGCAAAATTATCGCAATTAAGTTTATTGACCACATTGGAAATAATTTATACCCTTTTACGATTGTAGCGAACGCTTTTGGATCGGAAATTTTTACAACTGCTGCCCAAATAAACAATCCGCCAATAATAAGTCTAAGAATAAGTAAAACATATTTGTTTTGAAAAATTTTCATCTTATTTTGTTACCTGATTCCCTTTTTCAACCCACTCTTTATATCCGCCTCTGTAAATATTAGTGCTGTTAAATCCTACTTTTGCAATTTCATAAGCAAGATCAATACTGACTTCACACTCACCACCACCGCAATAGACCACCATAATATCATCAGGTTTATAATCTTTTAATAAATTTTTCTTATCTGCTTCCGGCATTGCATAAAATTCTTCATAAGGAATGTTAATCGCACCCGGAATATGACCTTGAGCGAACTCATCTTTTCTTCTTCCGTCAATGAAAAGCATTTTTCTTTCATGAAGTTGTCTTGCAAGTTCATATCCGATATTTTGTGGTTTTACAAATCCTAATTTTTTATCATAATTCGGATTAGCCACAAGATTTCCTGTTGTGTTAGTTTGCTGTGTATTATTGTTAATGTTCGGTGTTCCCTCCTGATATCTGCTTTCATCAATAAAAAGAGGAATTCCTTTAGGGCTTAAAAAATTAGCCGCAAGTGAAACTACCACACAAATACCAAGAATAATTAAAATTTGTTTTTTCATAATATTTAAAATAAGTTAAAACTTTTTGAAGTTGTTTGAATTATTTCTACATTTGTATTATATGCCTGAATAAAATAGTTATAATAAGATGTTACAGATGTATAAGCATTATTATATTCCCAGTCTTTAACATTATTACTCTCTGCAACTTTAAAAAATTTTTCCGCATTTTCTATGAATTTAGAAAGCATTTTTTCATAATAATCTTCAAAGGAATATTTCATAAATTTTGTTTTTTCGGTAAAATCTGTATCCATAACTTTAATTTTTTCCTCATCGTAAACTCTCTTTAGATTTTCCAGATCTTTTTTTAACTCAAATAAATCTTCACCTTTATTCCACCGTTTAAAATTTTTATTAAATTTTTCTGCAGCTTCAAGAATTGTCCCGTATGCATTCAACAAAACAACTGTTGATTTTTCATCCTGTGAACCAAAATCATCCGGATTTCTGATTGTGATTACTGGTTTATACGACTCTAAAACCGAGATAAATTCATCCGAAACAATTTTATTTTCTTTATACTTTAACCTAATTTCTTCGTCATAAGTTCTGATTAAAGAGGGGTCATCTTTAAAAATTTTTGAATCGTAATAACGGCTTATTTTTTTTGACGTTTCGTAATATTCTTCTGCACTCTTTAACAATTCTGCAAATGCCGTTTCCAAATCGTTTTTCATATTTTCATTTTCGGTTTTCAACTTGCTTAACTCACCGTCATCATAAAGCGACCTGTTTTGATTTTTTATAACCGATTCAAGATTTTCAACGGAAGAGACAAAAAATGCCGCAGTTAAAAAAGAATTTTTCTGAACTTTATTTACATCAGGAACCATAGATAAATAACTCTGCTGAATTCTTTCAATTGCATCATACACTGCATTTGAGGCAGCGACATATTTATTATAAAACACAACATTTTCTGCATTGAAAATATTTTCTCCGCTTTGATTATCTCCCGAGTTATTTACATCTTGTTTTTTATTCTCATTAAAAACTTCTTCTTTAAGTGCAGTTAATTTTTCCGTAATAAAATTACAGGATAGAAAAGTTATCAATATACAAACCGACAAAATAAATTTTAAAAAATTATTTTTAAAAAATCCGGAAAATTTATAGGATTTATTCATTGAATAATCCCCCCTGAGAAATTTTTTTATTTTTTTTAATGCCAAGATGTTTATAAGCAAGTTCTGTTGCTTCTCTTCCTTTCGGTGTTCTTTTTATAAATCCTTCTATAATAAGAAATGGTTCATAAACATCTTCAACAGTTCCGGGATCTTCACCTATGGAAGCGGCTATATTTGTTAATCCTACAGGTCCGCCGTTATGTTTTAGAATTATTGTTTCCAGAATTTTTTTATCAATTTTATCCAAGCCGTATTCATCAACTCCGAGTGACTCTAAGGCATACTTTGCGATTTCTTCAGAAATAACTCCGTTACCTTTTACTATTGCAAAGTCTCGTGTTCTTCTCAAAAGTCTATTGGCAATTCTTGGTGTCGCTCTGCTTCTTTTGGCAATTTCTTCAGAACCTTTATTTTCAATTTTTAAATTTAGTATATCGGCAGATCTGTTCACTATATCTGTTAAGTTTTCATTATTATAATAATCAAGATGACAAGTGATTCCAAACCTGTCAAGCATTGGAGAAGAAAGCAATCCTTGTCTTGTGGTAGCACCTATAAGCGTGAACTTTTCAAGTTTAATTGGAATAGACCTTGCAGCCGGTCCCTGATCAATCATAATATCAAGTTTATAATCTTCCATTGCTGAATATAAAAACTCTTCCACAACTTTTGGAATTCTGTGTATTTCATCAATGAATAAAATTTCATTTTCTCTGAGTTTAGTTAACATACCTGCAAGGTCACCCGGCTTTTCAATTACAGGTCCGGAAGTTGTGATAATATTAACGCCAAGTTCATTTGCTATTATATGTGCAAGAGTTGTTTTCCCCAAACCTGGAGGTCCTGTAAATAACGTGTGGTCGAGTGACTCACCGAGTTTTTTACTGCTCTGAATAAAAATTTTTAAATTTTCTTTTACCTTATCCTGGCCAATAAAATCACTAAAACTTTTCGGTCGTATCTGACTTATGAAGTCTCTGTCATCTTCGGGAATTAAATCTGCACTGTTAACTGATTTCTTTTTATTCAAAAATTTTTTAATCTATTATAATCAAAAATAATATTAATTTACGACAAAGAAACTTTATAAATAAATGGAACCTAATACACAAATAAAAGACCCAAATCTCGTAAGGCAAATGCAGTTCGTAGTGATTTCAAGAAAAGCAAAAGTTCTTGGATTTGCAATAATGCTCGGACTTGTTATAATTTATCTGATGGGGTTAACTGTTGCTTCAGATAACGTGAACAAAGATTTGGCTATTTTGAACCTTGTATCCCTTATAGCATGTTCGACTTTCTGCATTTTATCGGTTTATGTAAAAAAAATGTTTTTAAGAAAGGTTACTAAAGAAAATTTTAAGAGCAGTTATTTTACGGCTTTTATTATTGCTTATGCTATGTGTGATGCGGGAGGACTATTTTGCATAGTTACAAATTTATTTATAAATTATAATTTTCTTTATGCAACTGTCGGGCTTTTAATATCAATGTTATATTTATTTATAAATCTTCCAAAACCGGATGAATTTGAAAACCTGAAACTTTACTGACTATCAAGAAACATCTCCCATAGAAGCATACTCATTGAAAACTGGTCTTTGATTTCACCGGTTTTTATCATTTCGCAAACCTCTTCGTTTGTGAACCAGCCACATTCTATAATTTCGTTTTTATCATAATCTTCTGAGATTTGTTCAACATTTTTGGCAGTGAAAAAATGAAGTTTCTGATTACTGGAACCGATGGAAGGATGGCAAAATCCAAGATATTTCAAATCTTCTTTTTTTACAATACAGCCGGCTTCTTCTTTTAATTCGTTTATTATTGTTTCTTCAGGTGTTTTATTTTTGTCAATTGCACCTGCAGGAACTTCCCAACTATAAAAATCTGTAAGGTATCTGTAATTTTTTACAAGCACAATTTTGTTTTCAGAATTTCTCGCAACCACGCCGGCACCTTCAAAATTATAATAAACTCCTTCAAATTCAATCATACTTCCATCAGGAATTTCAATCATATCTCTTTTCATAGAAATCCATTTACCATCAAAAGCAGGAATCGAATCTTTTACTTTCCAGAATTTTTCTTTTTCCATAAAATTAAAAAAGGGGCTTTCGCCCCTTTAAAAGTTTAGTATTAATTAATTTAAATTAATCGTTTTTCTTTGTGCAATCTTCTTTTTTTGTTGAGCAATCTGTTTTTTTAGATGAACAGTCAGATTGATCTTTTTTAATATCAATTGTATTTGAATCGCCTGCAGCTCCGATATAAATTCCGGTAGCATTGATTTCATAAACTTTTTGAGGTCCGACAATTGTTGAAGGATCTTTTTTGTTTATTGATTCATCATTATAATGTTTTGCTTTATCTTCTGAAATTTCTTTGATTACAAAAACACCATTTACTTTTGCAGAAACATTTGAAGCATCTTTAGGAACAAAGAAATTGTGATCTGTTCTCACTCTGATTTCTTTTTCACCGTCAGTAAAAGTTACCCAGCAACCTGCTTTTTGACATACATCAGTTATTGTTCCTGTTACAATAATTTCTTTTCCATTATAGGAATCGGCATTTGAAACTAAATCTGTCAAGGTAACAACCTGAGCAGTTTCATTAATGTTTTTTCCGTAAAGGCTTCCGCTTTCCTGTGCGGTGACAGATGTTGCCATTAGTGCAACAAATAATAAGATAAGTAAAGTTTTCATTTTTCCTTTGTTTTTATTTATAAATTATAAAATTTAAAAAAGCGTCTTTGTTAATTTTGTTGAAAAATTTTTTTGAAAAATTATATAACCCGTTTTTACCGGGGATTTCATAAGATAAGTTTAGATTTTTTAATTCGCCAAATCCTATAGTTTTAAATAATTTTTTGAGTGTATCTGAAGTAAAAAAACTTCTGTGGTAAAGAGGATGATTACCGCCTTTCCATTTTTTTCCGCTCATCTGAAATTTAATACTGTCCCAGTTTGGCACTTCAATAATTAATACTCCGTTTTCATTAAGCAGGTTTCTGATTTTCTTTAAATCTTCAACCGGATTATTGAAATGTTCAAGAACATGCCATAGAGTTATAATGTCAAATTTTTTTCCATCTGAAATTAAATCATCTAAACTTTTATTGCTGACATCTAAACCGAATTCTTCACGTGCGAAATTGATACTTTTTTTTGATACATCAATACCTGAAACATTAAATACATCTGAAACAGATTTTAAAAATAATCCCGAACCGCAACCGACATCAAGTAAACTTCCTGAATTTTTGAATTTTAAAATTTCTATTTTACGTTGCGAATTTATAGCGAAGATTTCTTTTAATAAAGGATAGTTTGATTTTTCATTGTAATCTTTTCCGTTATATTCTATTTCGTAATAATCTTCATAAATTTCAGATTCATCCGGAGGATTTTGTAAATAAATTAAAGAACAGTTTTTACATTTAACGAGAATAAATTCTTTTTCTTTTAATTCGAAAACATAATCATCAGAATCACAGATTGGACATCTTCTCATATATATAAAAATAAAAAATTGAAATTTTGTTTTAAATCCATTAATTTAAACCGATAAAATAATAATGGATAAAAAACAAGAAAAATTAATAGAAAACTTTGAAGAAACTGCAGAAAATCTGAAAGTTTCGAGAGTTGAGTCTTTAAGCGATGGTATATTTGCAATTGCAATGACGCTGATGGTTTTGGATTTGAAATTACCTGCGATTGCAGATAAAGGTTCTATAACACAGAATGATTTGATAAATATGTTTTTTGCTGGAATAGATACTCTCGAAAAATATGCTATTAGTTTTATTGTATTAGGAATTTACTGGATAAGACACCAGGCACAGTTTTCGATAATAAAAAATGCAAACAGAGGATTATTATATATAAATATAATTTTTCTTATGTTGATATCTCTGATACCTGCAAGCACTTCTTTTTTAATGAATTATTCGGGATATCAGTTTCCGTTGTTTTTATATCTGGTTAATAATTTTCTTATATGTTTAATGTTGCTATGGCATCTAACGTATGCTTCCAAAAATCGTCGGCTGATAAATGATAATATACCTGAGCCAATGATAAGGAGAGGAAAACTTTTATTACTTTCATCTCCACTATTGTTTTTGATTGCAATAGTAATTTCTTTTTTCAATATTCGTATAAGTTTTATGATGTTATATTTGTTACCGTTTGTATTTCCAATTTATCATATTTACGATAAAAAAATGAGAAAATATAAAGTAAAAAAATAAATTTCATATAATTAAAATTAATGGACGAAAAATTTCAGATTATAGAAGAAGTAATCACTATGAGAAGAACCGTTAAACCTGCAAAGATGAACGGAAGGATAATAGAAGTTGAGTTATTTAATAAATTTCTTGAAGGGGCAAACTGGGCACCGACACACGGCAATACAGAACCCATTAAATTTTTTATAATAAATCCTGACTCGGTTAAAAAATTCTGTAAGTTACATGCGGAAATGTATAAAGAGTTCACTTCTGCCGATGTATTTTCCAATGAAAAATATGATAAGATTTTAAACAATGGTAATAATGTTTCACACATCATTGGGTTGGGTATGAAGCGGGGTAACAATAAAAAAATACCTGAAATTGAAGAGATTGCTTCGGTTGCCTGTTCAGTTCAGAACATAATGTTGCTGGCACACTCAGCGGGAATAGTAAGTTATTGGGGCTCGGGAGGAATGACTTATAAGCCTGAGATGAAAAAATATTTTAATTTAAATGATGAAGATAAGTTTTTGGGATTTTTATATTTGGGATATACAGACCAAGAACCTCAACCCGGTAAGCGAGTTAAACCGATGAAAGAAAAATTTGTGAATTGGGAATTTACTTAATTACAATTAATGAATGCTTAATTATTACTATTCAGACAAAATTTCAGATTTCCTTCTTAAACCAAAAGAAACTATAATAGGTGAAATTTCTTTAAATGGTAGACTTGGTCACATTCATACAGAATTGTTTGCATGGGAAGAACAGATTTCAATACTCAAGAAATCACTAATTAATCATTCGGGACATTTATTTTTCGAGTTCTCTATACCAAGAATGGGTAAGCGAGTAGATTGTGTTTTAATAATTAAAAATATTGTTTTTATTATTGAATTTAAAGTTGGGGAAAAGAATCATTTAAATGTCGATATCGAGCAAGTGTGGGATTACGCATTAGATTTAAAAAACTTTCATAAGCCCAGTCACAATTTAACACTTGTTCCTATTTTAGTAGCTACTGAAGCCAAATCAAACTTTTTTCAAATAATTATCCCAAGTCAAGATGACAAACTAATTAATCCTCTCAAGGCAAATTCAAAAAATCTAGGGTTATATATAGATGAAGTTTTTAAATACTTTAATAATAACGAGATAATAGATCCCATTGAATATTTAAATGGCAGCTATACTCCTACTCCAACTATCATAGAAGCTGCAATAAGGTTATACAATAATCATAATGTTGATGAAATTACAAGAAATGATGCAGATGTAATTAACTTATCTGTTACAACAAAATTCATCTCTGAAACAATTGAATTTGCAAAAATAAATAATAAAAAAATTATATGTTTTGTTACTGGAGTTCCTGGAGCAGGAAAAACTCTAGTTGGATTAAAAGTAGCAATTGAGCATATAGATAAGAAAAAAGGAAATACTAGTGTTTTTTTATCCGGAAATAAACCACTTGTTGATGTTTTACAAGAAGCTTTAACAAGAGATAAAGTGAATCAAGAAAAATTGAATGGTAAAAAAATTACGAAAAAGATTGCCAAAGAAAGTGTTAAATCATTTATTCAATTAATACATCATTATAGAGATGAATATTTAAGAGATTCAAAAGCACCTTATGATCATGTTGCCATTTTTGATGAAGCACAAAGAGCTTGGACTTTAGAACAGACTGTTAAATTTATGAAACAAAAAAAAGGGATAGATGATTTTAAATATTCAGAGCCTGAATTTCTTATTTCTTGTCTTAACAGACATAAAGACTGGGCAGTAATTGTATGTTTAGTTGGGGGTGGTCAAGAAATCAATACTGGAGAGGCAGGTATTTCAGAATGGCTTTATGCATTTAGAAATCAATTTACAGGATGGGAGATAAGAATTTCACCAAATTTATATGACTCAGAATATAGTGCTCAAACTGCTATAAAAGAATTAAGTCAAATTAACCCAATAGTATTTAATAAAAATCTTCATTTATCAGTTTCATTAAGATCTTTTAGATCTGAATATTTATCTAAACTAGTTAAGGAAATTTTAGACATTGATGAAAACGCAATAAATACTTTTAAGCAACTTGAAGATAAATATCCGATTGCTCTTACAAGAAATATTGATAAAGCAAAAAATTGGTTGAAAGAAAAAGCAAGAGGAAGTGAAAGATATGGAATTGTAGTATCTTCTCAAGCATATCGTTTAAAACCATTGGCTATTGATGTTAAGACTAAAATTAATCACGTTAATTGGTTTTTAGAAGGTAAAGATGATATTCGATCGTCATATTTTTTGGAAGATGTTGCAACAGAATTTCAAGTTCAAGGTTTAGAGCTAGATTGGACTTGTGTTACTTGGGATGGAGATTTAAGATATAATGAAAATTTCTGGAAAACATTTTCATTTGTTGGAAATAAATGGCAAAATATTAACAAAGAAATACGAAAGAAATATCTTATTAATGCGTATAGAGTTTTGCTCACAAGAGCCAGACAGGGAATGGTTATAGTTATTCCTGAAGGAAACTTAGAAGACGAAACAAGAAAACCCGAATTTTATAATTCAACTTTTAATTATCTTAAGAACATAGGATTTCATATTTTATAAAATGAAAAATTCTCGTCCTATACATCCTGACTTTCAAATGCTATTAGATATGAAAAACCCGGAAGTGATTAATTTATTTGAAGATTTACGGGAATACATTTTAGAATTATATCCGGATAGCAATGAGATTTTATATCATACTCACGCCTTAACAGCAGTCTTTTCCATTTCTGATAAACTTGCTGACGCATTTTGTATGTTGCCAATTTATACAAATCACCTGAATCTCGGGTTTAACAAAGGAACGCTTCTAAAAGATACAGATAAACTCTTAACAGGTACAGGGACTTTAATCAGGCATATTGATGTAAAGAAAAAATCCGATTATCGAAATCAAAAAGTAAAGAGGTTAATTCAGGAAGCCATAAATTTCTCAGTTAAGAATATGACTAAACCAACAAAATCAAAAGGTAAGACAATTTCAAAAATAAAATAATTAGAGTAATTCGTTAAATTAGTGGAATTTCGTGGTGAAATTTAATTTTTTGTTAAAATCGTGTGAATTTTAGCGGGTAGTTTAGGCTTTTTATTTCATTGAAATTTTTCTATGAAAAACTTATCTTTGTTGTTTATTTAATTATAATTCACAATGCCACTAAGACATAAATCTGCACAGAAAAGAGCAAGACAAACAGTTAAAAGAACTGAAAGAAATAAAAAATATAAGGCTTTATTAAAACGTGCCGTTAAAAATGTTGTTGATTTAAAAGATAAATCTAAAGCAACTGAAGAACTGAAAAAAACTACCAAATTACTCGATAGAGCAGCAACTAAAGGTATAATTCATAAAAATAAAGCGG
>DOWN01000223.1 GCA_003519545.1 Bacteroidota bacterium | reverse complement strand
CAGATGAAGGTATTAATTCAAAAATACAAGATTTTGTTTGGAATAATTTAATCAATGAATCTGTCAGTTATTTCCGTAATGAAAAATATAAAGAAGGATTAATTTTCATAATCAGAGAAATCGGAAAAATATTAATTTCTGAATTTCCTCCGCGAGAGGACGATAAAAACGAATTATCCGATGATGTAATAGTTAAATAAATGAAATTATATTTTTTAATATTATTTCTTTTTCTTATAAACTCACCTGTATTTTCTCAATCTGATGAATCTAATGATACTGCCACTTCTTTAACCGACTCTGTTATTTCAAATGTAAATGATTCCTTAGTTGCTCAGTCCGATATAAACGGAATTATAAATTATTCGGCAGTTGATTCAGCAGTGTTTGATTTTAAAACTGATAAACTATATTTATATAATAATGCTGAAGTTACTTATCAGGATTTGAAACTAAATTCAGGTATAATTATTATTGACAGGGAAACTCAGATTCTTGAAGCAATCGGAATTCCTGATTCACTGGACAATAACAATATTGTTCAATTGCCATTGATGTTTCAGGGTGAAACTAAATATGAAGGAAGTATTTTAAGATATAATTTTAAAACTCAGCAGGGTACAGTCTCTATGGGCTATTCAGATGCCGAGATTGGATATTATTTCGGAGAAAAAATAAAAAAAGTTGACTCTGATATTTTTTTCATAAAAAACGGAATATATACTACTTCAACAAATAAAGAAGACCCTGAATATTATTTCCTTTCTCCTGAAATGAAAGTAATAACTGATGACAAAATAATTGCAAAATCAGTTTTCTTATATATTGAAGGTGTCCCGGTCTTTTGGTTGCCGTTCGCAATTTTTCCTGACAGGGGAGGAAGAAGTTCCGGATTGATTCCTCCGACTTTTGGTGATGATGCCACATACGGTCAGTATATTTCAAAGTTTGGATATTACTGGGCTATAAATGATTATCTGGATGTGAACGGATTGATCTCATTTTTCACAAGAGGCAGAATTGATTTCAGTTCCAGATTCAGATACGCTTTAAGATATAATTTTACAGGAGAAGTAAATGCAGGTTATTCGAGAATAAGACTTGGTGATGATCAAGATTTTAATAAATTTTCTTCTGATGAATATTTATTTTCTCTTGTTCACAGTCAGAGTATAAATCCTACCACTCAACTGAATGCAAATATGACTTTTGTAAGCGGGCAAAGTTATTATGATAATTCTTCAAACAATTTAAATCAACTGCTGAGACAAAATGTAATTTCGAATCTTACATTATCAAAGTTTTGGGAAGGAACCCCTTTTTCATTAAGTCTTAACTATTCAAGAGATCAAAATTTAGTTAACGGTGATATAAGAGAAAATTTACCTGCCGTCTTGTTTAGTAATTCTACAACTTTCCCGTTCAGAGATAACAACACAACTTCCTTTAACTCAGGAAATTTTTACGAATATATTTCCTATTCTTATAACGGTAATTTTCAACACAGAAGAACAAAATTAAATTTTGTAAATAGTTTTAGCAGGGATACAACAGTCAGGGATTCAAGACTTGGATTTGCACATAATGTAAATTTAAACTTTTCACCTCCTTCATCTAATATAAACATTACTCCATTTTTTAATTATACAGAACTCTGGTACACAAAATCAGTTATAAAATCTTTTAATCCCATTGATAGCACAGTTACCACAACAGATGTTGAAGGTTTTAAACCTGTAAGATATTTTAATACCGGAGTTTCAGTCAATACAAAACTTGTTGGAATTTTCAATCCACAGATTTTTAATGTAACCGGAATACGACATACGATTACACCTTCTATTTCTTATTCTTACAGACCTGATTTTTCAAATCCTTCGTTTGGTTATTTTGGAACTTATGTAAATCAATTTGGAACTGAAGTAAAGTATTCATTTTTTGAAAGAGAAATTTTTGGAGGTGCTCCCTCCGGTGAAGAACAGTCTGTTAATTTTAATTTGAATAATTTATTTGAAATGAAAATAAAAGAAAACGATTCTGTTGATAATAAATTTAAACTTATTGAAATTAATGCAGGTGCGGGGTATAATTTTGCCGCTGACTCATTAAAACTTTCAGAACTTAGAACAAATTTTAATACTCAAATCGGACAGATATTAAATATTGGTGGTTCTGCAAGTTTTAATTTTTATAAATTTGATCCTGTAAAAAGAACAAGAGTAAATATTTATCTTTGGGATTCAGAAAATAAAATTGCAGATTTAACAAATTTTAATATAAACGCTTCTACATCATATAATTTTGAATTTTCGAATAGAGAAAATGAAAATGATACTTTAAATCGGAATCCTAAAGAAATTGAATATTTTATCCCATTTACGGGTACTTTAAATTACAATTATTCTGAATCCAAATTTGATCCGCTAAATGTATTCCGTTCATCAAATTTAAGCGGTAACCTACAATTTAATTTAACACAGAAATGGAAATTAACTTTTACTGCATCTTATGATTTATTAAATAAACAAATTAATGCACCATATATAACCGCTTACAGAGATTTGAATTCATGGGAAGCAAATTTTAACTGGTATCCTACGGGCTCTTTTAAAGGATTCAGATTTGAAGTAAGAATTAAAGCACCTCAACTTCAGGATGTAAAAATTACTAAACAAACTTCTAACAGAGGAGTATTTGGAGACTTTTAATGAATAATAATTATATGAAATATTCCGGTGCCGGAAATGATTTTATAATTATTAACAATTTGGAAAATCAATTACATGATAAAAAATCAAGAGTACTTGATTTAGCTTCATTACCGGATAATTCAAAAATAGACGGAATAATTTTTTTAGAAAAAAGTGATCGGGCAGATTATAAAATGAATTATTTTAACCGTGATGGAACAGATTCCGGTTTATGCGGCAATGGATTAAGATGTTCTGCGAAGGGTATTTCAGATAATATTGATGTAAATAAAAAAAATATATCCATCGAGGCACTTGATAATATTTTTAAAACTGAAATATTATCGGATGATTTAATTTCTGTTGAATTCCCTCCGCCAAAAATTGTTAATCCTAATATAAGATTAGTTGTAAATTTTGAGAACTGGTTTAATGAGATTAATTGCGGCTATGTAGATGTCGGTTCTCCTCATATTGTAATTCCCCTGTCTGAATTGACAAAATTAGACAAAGAAATTCAATCTCTCGACGATATTGAAATTATAAAATTAGGTAAATATTTCAGATATCATAAAGAATTAATGCCGGAAGGGGCGAATGTAAATTTTATTAACTTGGTCTCTGAGAAAGAATCAATTGTAGAGTCAAGAGTTTATGAAAGGGGAGTTGAAAGTGAAACTTTGGCAAGTGGAACAGGTTCGTTATCAGTGGCAATATACAGTTATATAAAATATAATCTTAATTCTCCCATTAAAATCTTTACACGAAGCAAAGAAATTTTAACTGTAGATTTTATTTTTAAGGAAAATAAAATTGAAAAAATGAAATTAACGGGTTCATCAAAAAAAATTTAATTTTTCATAAAATATACATACGCATCATTAAGCGGCAAATTGTTATAATATTTACCTTTTACATGATAATAGTAACGTAAATTTTCCTAAAAATAAGTAAAAACCCAATTCAATATATGATCTGCCTGATATCTTTGGGATAATATTGATTGAAGACTATATGTAAGTGCAATCCTCGCAAAGTCTGACCTCTTCTCAACAATTTTTTTATAATCCGAATCCGGGAACATCGCTATTATACTTCCTAAATTATAAGAATAATTTATGCTGTCTCTCTGTGTCACTTGTAGTCTTTGTTTCACTTTTGATGTATCAACTTTTATGTTTAGCGAATCGGCAACTTTTGTAATTAACGTATCTTTAAAAATTATTTTATCACGGGCATATTTATTTTCTCCTCTGAAAACCAGCAATTCATTTTTAAATTTTTCATCATAAATACTTAACTCTAAATTATAAATTCCGCCGTCAAAAGGTGATTTACCATATTTTCTTGAATATTGTAGTAATGCGAACGGTTTTAAAACAATAATATTTTTTATTCTGTTAGTCTCTATTAACTCTTCCAGATTTCTGTCAGAAAAAATTTTATTTGTGATTGTATAGACCGTTGAATCTGAATCAATTGTTTTAATTCTGATGATTGATCTGTATCTTTCCAAACCATATTCTTCATATTCAAGACTATCTAACAACTTAGGATTTGATGCTGTCCATTCCAGTATGATGGTTTGTGGATTCATACCGAGATTTGTATTATCAACCACATAATTTGATAACCCCAATAATCCTCCATAAAAAATCATATCAGGATTGTTATTCATCCGAGTTATATTTTTTGAAAATGAAGAAATTGAAGAATCATTAATGCTTGATGAATTTTCTTTCAGATAAAATATTTTATAATCTCCTATTTGTTCATTACGAATACTTAATTTGTTTAATTTTTCCGTGTAACTGTCGCTTCTTACTATTGCTGTATTTATATTATTTTTTTCCAAATATTGTTTTATCTCCAGAATATTCAATTCATCATCCGTTAACTCAGTTTTTCTTCTGCCTTTACGGTCTTGCTTTTTCATTAATGGAAACGTTCCGAGAACAATTTTTTCCGGATGATTTGAGAGTGATTTTATAGCCCATATATCAAGATATCCAGGGTCTTCTTCAAAATAAATATTTTCCTTTTCACCGATATATTTTTTTTCAATCAAATATCTTATAGTGTTGCCAACTTCAAAAGTATCTTCTCTGTATGGCTGTGGATAATAAAAACTCCAAATGATATTAATGACAACAAATACTGATATAACACTGACAGCAAATATTTTTCTGAATTCTAAAGCCTGTTTTACAGATAATGGAATTAATAAAATCGCATTTAAAATAATATATCTCGACATCATATTTGTTCCTCCCGTTCCAATTACTCCTTGAATTATCAACAGTAATAATTGTAACAGGTTAAACCAAATGTAAACTTTTTCTAATGTAAACTCTTTGCCTTTGAAACTTTCGTAAATAATCTTAAATGAAAACACAGCAGTTAATGGTGCGGTGTAAAAAACAAATACCGGATATTGAACTAATTTTTGTAAAAAACCTGCGGTATTAAATTGATCATATATTTTTGCTGTTTCGGTTATAAAATAAAATGCATCTTTATGATCAATATAATTCTGTATTAACCACCATCCTATTGTGATTATTGAAATCAAAGCAATTCCGGAATTTTTTAAAACTTCTTTAAAATCCTTTTGCCTTAATGAAATTATAAATACAAATAAAATAAATGTACCTGTAAAAAACCAACTTTCATATCTGAATCCATTCGCAAGTGCAAATAATACAGATGAAACAAAAAGGATTTTATGATTCTGAAATTTATACCATAATATAAAATAATATATACCTGCTATTATGAAACAGTATGCGGTGGATTCAGGCAAACCTGACATCCCAAGCCATGCCTGAAAAGGGAATACACAGAATATAATCGATGATATTATAGCGTTTTGTTTATTAAAACAAAGTTCAGTTAACTTATAAAAAAAATATAAACTGATAGTGGATGTTATTACGTTTACAATTGCGGCGGCAAATATTATATCTTTTATAAAAAACATAAAAATACCATTAAGCCAAAAATGTGGTGAGAGCCATACACCTGAATATAATTTCGGATCAGTCTTCCATTCATATGAAATGA
Source organism: Bacteroidota bacterium (assembly GCA_003519545.1). Classification (GTDB taxonomy): domain Bacteria; phylum Bacteroidota; class Ignavibacteria; order Tepidaquicellales; family Tepidaquicellaceae; genus UBA9002. The sequence goes on along the minus strand of DOWN01000223.1, from coordinate 100 downwards.
CCGTTCTGCAAAAATCATCCGCACTAAGCCACCTGAATCCGGATTTATATAAAATTAATTGAAACAGTAATTTAAAAATTATTAATAATAATATAATAAG
>DOWN01000320.1:4987-5661 GCA_003519545.1 Bacteroidota bacterium | reverse complement strand
TTGCCGGGCTTCTTATTTGGAGGTTAGAGGTTAAATTATTACTAATGTTATTTAACTATTTAATAAATTCAGTTTTAAAAATTACTTCTCAAGTTTATTTTTATTTTTTCTTTTCTTTTTGCCTTCTTTATTTTTATACTTTTCTTTCTTTTCCGATTTCATTTTGTTCCATTGTTCAAGTTGTGAACTTGTTAAAACACCTTCAATTTGTTTTCTTACATTTTCCCTGTTAAGTTTCATCGCTTCTTTTCTTCCTTGTTTATCGGATGAATTTCTCAATTCCATCATTTTTGTTGAGTTAGCATAAAATATATCATAAACTTGTTTATACTGATCATCAGATAATGAAAGTTTTTCTTTCATTTTAGTTGCTTTTTTTGTTGCGTATTCTTCAGGTGATTTATTTTTTTTATTATCACTCTGTGCATAAGTTACTGCTGAAAAAGCGAACACTACAGCAACTAACACTAACATTGATTTTATTAATTTCATAAATTTTTCCTTTTTTAAAAAATTATTTTAATTATTAATTTAAAGGTAAGACACACGGGAATGAAAAAGGTTTAATCTATTTTATCATTTTAGGTATAAAAAAAACAGCACCGATATTCTCAATGCTGTTTAATTTTTTTTGGTAGCGGGAGAAGGACTCGAACCTCCGACCTTCGGGTTAT
>DOWN01000320.1:0-4825 GCA_003519545.1 Bacteroidota bacterium | reverse complement strand
ACGAGCTACCAACTGCTCCACCCCGCGATATTTACAAATATAGTCAATTTTTAAAACTTCTTCAACAACGGAATTAGCCCTATTTATTTAAACCTTCCCATTTCACCATTCATTTATAAATTGAAATTCTCTCTTTATAAAAGTATTTTTACAAAATATCCTAAATTTAATTACATTATAATAAATGAATATCATTGTATGCGTATCTTTAGTTCCCGATAGTACAACTAAAGTTAAAATTTCTGCGGATAATAAATCCTTAGACCCTAATGGTGTTTCCTATATTCTTAATCCTTATGATGAGTTTGCAGTTGAAGAAGCGGTTCAACTTAAAGAAAAAAATGGCGGTGAGTTAACAGCTGTTTCATTCGGACTTGATAAGTCAAAAGAAGCCGTAAAAAAAGCATTTCAAATGGGTGCTGATAAAGGTGTGCTTATCAAACCTGATAATGAAAATTACGATTCATATACAGTAGCAAAAAATCTTGCTGAGTATATCAAATCAAAAAATCCTGATATTATTTTATTTGGAAAGCAATCAATTGATTTCGATGGACTATCTATTCCAAATATGGTTGCGGAAATGTTAAAATTACCTTCAGTTAATGTCGTAGTTAAGTTAACAGTTGACGGAACAAAAGTTACTGCTGAAAGAGAGATAGAAGGCGGCTTGGAAATTCTTGAAACTTCGCTACCGGTTGTAATCGGTACTCAAAAAGGAATTAACAATCCAAGATATCCGAACTTAAAAAGCATTATGGCTTCCAAGTCTAAACCTATAGAAGAAATTAAACCGACTTATACAGGAAATAAAACTGAAATTGTTGAGATGGCTTTACCTGCAGCGAAAGGCAGCGGTAAAATTTTGACAGGCGGTGCAGATCAGGTTTCTGAACTTGTAAGATTACTAAGAGAAGAAGCGAAAGTTATTTAACATTTTAAAAATTAAAATTAACTAAAAATTAAATGTCCTATAAAATTCTTGCTTTTGTAGAATCAAAAGAAAATAAATTTAAAAGTCCTGCATTTGAAGTTGTGTCTGAAGCAAATAAACTTGCCTCTGAATTAAATACAACTTTTGAAGTTTTAACTATTGGTAATGATGAAGTTAAAAATGATGCTCCGATACTCGGTAACTATGGTGCAACAAAGGTTAACTTTGTTAATCTAAACGAACTGAACTCTAAATCAGGTAAATCTGATTTTGTTTATTCCCAAACAGCATTTGCTAAAGTAATTGCAAATTATGCATCAAAAAACGGATTCAATTTGATTCTTCTGTCGGGGTCAGCACTTGGCAAAGATATCGCACCACGAATTTCAGTTTTACTTGATGCATCATATTGTCCTGATGCTGTTGATATAAAAATTCAAGACGGCAAAATTATTTCCAAAAGACCTGTATATGCAGGTAAAAGTTACATAAATCTTTCATTCAATTCTGAAAATATAGTTATTGGTTTAAGACCTAATGTTTTTAAACCTGTTAAGTCAGGCAATAATTCAGCAGAAGTTTCATCTGTTGATATTAACTCACTTGATATTTTTGATGTTGACTTTTCAACCGTAGTTAAAGAAATTAAAGTTTCTTCTGAAAAACTTGATGTTGCCGAAGCGGATATAATTGTTTCAGGCGGAAGAGGTTTAAGAGGACCTGAGAATTTCAATTTAATTGAAAACCTTGCTGCATCACTCGGAGCGGCTACCGGTGCTTCACGTGCTGTTGTGGATGCGGGATGGAGACCTCATGGTGAACAAGTCGGTCAAACCGGAAAAACCGTATCCCCATCTCTTTATGTTGCCTGTGGTATCAGCGGAGCGATTCAACATCTAGCGGGTATGTCATCATCAAAAGTTATTGTAGCAATAAATAAAGATAAAGATGCTCCAATTTTTCAAATCGCAGATTATGGTATTGTCGGTGATGTTTTTGAAATTTTACCGGCTTTAACAGAAGAAATTAAAAAAGTTAAATCAAATTAATATTTTTATATTTGATGATTTGAAACAAATTATTAACTATATTTGTAAAATTACTAAAAGGAAGATTTTATGGACAATAACGATATAATTCAGGTTGACATTTTTGGTTTATCTCTCTCTTCTTCTCTGCAAGGCGGCGGTTACGCAATTATTCTCAAAGAAGTAAACGGTGAAAGAAGAATTCCGATAATAATTGGACATTCAGAAGCACAGGCAATTGCTTTTGAACTTGAAGGTATAAAACCTCCGAGACCATTAACTCATGATTTAACAAAAAATATTATTGAAGCACTCGGTTTTAATGTTACTAGTATAATAGTAAGTGAACTGAAAGATTCAACATTTTATGCGAAAATAAAATTTGATGTGCCGTCTCTTGACGAAATGGATGCAAGACCTTCAGATGCCATTGCATTGGCACTTAAATTTTCTGCTCCTATATATATTTCTTCGGCAATAATGGATGAAATTGGTTTCATTCCTGAAGGTGATGATAAGGAAATTGCAAAACCTTCAGAGCCAAATCCATTTTTTGTAAGTGAAGAAATTTCTGAAGAATTGGAAACCACTAAAGATAATATTCAGGATATAAAACTGAAAAAACTTAAAGGTGAACTTGATGAGGCAATTGCAAAAGAAGATTATGAAAAAGCAGCGACTTTGAGAGATGAAATAAAAAAATTAGATCCAACAAATTTTAATTAACTATTAAATCAAATATAACAGAGTGAAAAAAATAAAACTTTTTTTTCCGTTAGTTTTAATTCTATTTGTAACTTCCCTTTCTTACTCTCAAAATCAAAAGTTAAACTTAAATGAATTTAACAATTCAGAAAAGTTTAATTCTAAACAAAACCTTTCAAACTATGTAAACCCTCCTGTAACTCCAACGGGCAGAGTTGCAATGGGTATCAATGCCGGTTTTGCAAATATTGAAAACGGTACAGGTTTTGCAATTGGTTTATTTGCTGAGATTAAAACCGAACAGTTTTCTTTTGTTCCTCAGGCGAATTACTGGAAAGTGAATAAACTTAATAATTTCGAACTTGCAGGTCTTGTCAGAGCAAGATTCGCTTCAACTTCAATCGAACCTTATGTTGACGGCGGTATTGGAATTAACTTCTTAACTCAGGAAGATAATAACAGTGTTACTAAACTTGGCATTGATGTAGGTGGCGGTATTGAACTGCTTAACATCGCTAAAGGTTACACTCTGATATTTGACGGTAAATATAAAATAATCATTCAGGATAAGAATAACATTGACGGCTTTGTAGTTACAGCCGGAATTAAATTCCCTCTTCAATAATTTTTTTATTATTATTAATTTAAAGCGTAAATGATTTTTCATTTACGCTTTTTTTTTAACTTTATGAAAAGAAAAGACATTAATCAAAATTTATTACTAATAGATATTGGTAATTCGCAAATAAAATATGCAGAGTCCAAATCAGGTAATATTGGGAAAGTCTTTTTTATACCTCAATCAAAAGTAAATACAGTTCAAAAAGTTAAAAAAATAATCTCGCTTTATAAAAACCATAAAGTTTTAATTTCAAGTGTTCTGGATATAAATTTAGAAGCGAAGATTAAACCGGACGTTTATATTTCAAGTAAAACAAGACTTCCTTTTTCACTTAATTATAAAGGAAATTTCGGTAATGACAGAAAAAGTTCTTTGTCAGGTGCAATGGCTCTTTCAAAAAACAAAAATATTCTTGTTGTTGATTTTGGAACAGCAACAACATATAATTTTTTATCAGATAAAAAATTTAAAGGCGGAATGATTACAACCGGCTTACATTTATCTGCAAATGCTTTAACACAAAACACATCATTAAAACCGGATTTAAAAAAATTCAAAAAAGGTTTTCTGGCTGACTCTACGGACAAAAATATTTTAAACGGTTTAATCAATCAGCAGTTGTTTATGTTTTATAAAACTGTAGATATTATCAAAGCAGATTTTAAAAAACTCAAAATATTTATAACAGGCGGTAATTCACAAATAATGAAAAATTTTATTGATAAAAAATATGTTTTCGAATTTAGAGAAAATCTCGTTTTAACAGGTCTGATAAAATTATATAATCTGAATTATGAAAATCATAACTAAAGAATTAATTTATAAAACTAAAGGTGATTCTGAAATAATTGATCTGACACTTGATTTAAATAAACTTTTGTCCGAGTCAAAATTATCAGACGGTAACTGTACGGTTTTTTCTGTCGGCTCTACAGGCGGAATTACAACTCTGGAATATGAACCCGGATTAATCAAAGACATTCCGGAATTTCTTGATAAAATTATTCCTAAGTATGATAAATATTTTCATAATGAAACCTGGGGAGATGGAAATGGTCACTCACACATAAGATCGGCATTATTCAAAACTTCACTTACTATACCATTTTCAAAAAAACTTTTTTTTCTCGGAACCTGGCAACAGGTTGTATTCATTGATTTTGATAACAGACCGAGAACGAGAAGAATAATTGCACAATTCATCGGGGATTAAATTTTGAAAAATACCATTTCAAATTTAAATAATAATCTCAATCAAAATTTAGAAAAAAAAATCGTTAATAATAAATTTGAAAAAATTATTACTTATGGAATTATTATTGCAATTGCTGTAAGTATTTTTTTGAGAATTTATAATCTCGAACAAAAAAATCCCTGGTTTGATGAAATATATTCCTGGAAAATTTCGAACTTAACATTTACAGAAATAATTTTTAAAACAGGACAGGATATACACCCACCACTTTATTATTTCACATTAAAAATCTGGATGTCTATTTTTGGCGATTCTTTATTTGCTATCAGAATGTTAAGTGT
>DOWN01000180.1 GCA_003519545.1 Bacteroidota bacterium | reverse complement strand
AATTAATAAAAATGAAATCAAAAAAATTCTTTTTTATAGTATTTACTTTAATAATTGTAATAATTACACTTGATAAATTATCAATTGCAAGAGATGAAGCACCATATTGGAGAGTTATAGTTCACGAAGAGTATGGAATAGGATTAGTATCAGGGGCTTATGTTATTGTCTTTGATAAGAACGAAACAAGAATGTTTGAAGGAACTACCGATACTTACGGTCGAGTTCAATGGAGCATTCCAAGTGGATTTAATTATGATGAGTATAAAGTCGTTGCGCAAAAATCCGGATTTGGTGATGGAGTTAAATTTGTTAACTATAATGGAGGAGATATAATCGTTAATGTTAATATCGGTTCACCTTTTTAAATTTTTAGTTGTTTTAAATTTTTTATTTCTTAGCAATTTATTACTTGGTCAGACTCCTATATTAAAACAGGGATATCCAAAAGTTATAGATAGTTTAAGGAGTACTTGGTTTAGAGCATCAAAACCTTTAATTGCTGATATTAATGGCGATAATCTGAAAGAAATTATTTGTGTATCTTATGATGTCGGAAGAATTACACCGAATGATTTTTGCAGATTAATGGTTTTGGATAACAATGGAAATAATATTCAAAATTTTCCAATTTCATTTTCGGACACTGTAATTAGAATTGCAAGCGGCGATGTTGATGGTGACGGATTCTTGGATATTGCAATTAGATTTAATAACAAAGTTACTGTTATCAATCGATTTGGAACCGATTTACCGGGATTTCCTATTTATTTTTTTGACAATGATATTTCAACAGGAAGGTATGTTTCGCTTTATGATTTAGATAATTCAGGAAAACTAAATTTAATTTTAAATTTACCCGGAAAATTGATTGTTTTAAATTTTGATGGTACTATAAAGCAAGGATGGCCTTTAAATTTTGCCGGGATTAGTGATTATATGCCAGCAATTGGGGATATTAACGCAGATAAGTATGGTGAAATAATATTACTTACATACAAAAATTCTGGCGACTCTTCTTACATAAATGTTTTAAATCGAAATGGAAACACTTTCTCATCAGTTTGGCCAAAAAAATTGGATTCAAATTATATTTTTGGAGATGTTTCACCAACGCTTTATACAAATAAAAATAATTCTAATAATAATTTTTTTATAGTTCCTTCAAATAGAAGAATTAATGAAGTAGATTTATTAAATAGAATCAGAAAGTATGATATTTTTGGAAATATTGTCAATCAGATTTATTTGAATTCTTCTATCTACAATTATGCAACTTTTTCAATTGGTGATGTAGATTTTAATGGTCAAGTTGATTTCGTATCAGGTTTACCAGGTAGGGCTGATATTTCGTTATTTGATTTTAACTTAAATTTACAACCAAACTGGCCACAAACGGGGTCAATAGGAAATATTAATCAAGCTCTAATTGGGAAATTAACGGTTCAAAATTATAAAAATCTGATATGTACTGATAGAGCCGCAGTAATTCCTCCTACCGGGTTTGGAACAGTATTTTCTTATGATTTATCAGCAACTAATCTATCCTGGTCACCTTTAAGACCATTAGGAATAGTTAATGATATAGCTTTGGCAGATATAAATAACGACCTAATTCCGGAAATTATTACAACCAGCTCTAACAGAGATACTGTAATGCATCTATATATATGGGAAGTTCCCGGAGTGGTTTTCTCAAATGATAATTTCCCTTGGCCAATGTTCGGACATGATAGATATTTAACAAATCAGCACGGTTTTATTCCGCCGGATGAACCTGTCAATATTTCATCATATTCTGCAAATGTTCCTGAAAATATTAACCTTGAGCAAAATTTTCCTAATCCTTTTAACCCAGTAACGAAAATTAAATTTTCAGTAAATAAAAAAGACAAATATAAGTTATCAATTTATAATATATTAGGAGAAAAAATAGAAACATTATTGGATGATATACTTAATGTTGGTTTTTATGAAGTAACTTTTAACGGAAATGATTTATCTAGTGGAATATATATCTATAAATTAGAATCACTTAATTTTAATCAATCTAAAAAAATGATGTTGCTAAAATAATTCTTTTCATCATAAATTTTAACACTGAAAAAGAAATATTTAATCATAAAATTGTGATGCCTAAAATTTAAACCTAATGAAATCAATTTTAATAATTTTATTTATAATCTTTTCTTATGGTTCTGCGTTTTCACAAGTTGAACTGACAAATGCAAATGATGAAGTTTATGATTTTCTCAAAAGAATGCAGGTGCAGGAAATTATTCCGGATTATAATTCTTCTAACTTACCTCTTTCGCGATATGAAATATCAAACTATCTTTTAAAAATTAATTCTCTCAGAAATACGTTAAATAAAAACGATAAGAGTATTCTTGATTTTTATCTGAACCAATATAATTTTGACATAACAGGAAATATGAAATCAGATATTTCCCTTGTAAATAATTTCTCGGGGGAAAATTTATTTTCAAATGATAAGCATAATCATATTTACGCTTATTCAGATTCGAATGCGAGTTTGTTTTTTGATATAACAGGAGGATCAACATTAAGAAAAGCAAACGGTGATTCGTTAGGTGACAAAGCGATTTCTTTTATGGGAATTGGTTTTAAAGTAAGAGGGTCATTATTTAACTCCGTAGGTTATTATCTTAAAGCAGTTAACTGGTTAAAAACTTCAGGAGACTCTTCCGATATTAGATTTGCACGGCTAACCGATCCTGAAATTTTCGCAGACTGGAAACTTGGTGAAAAAAACGAAAATTATTACACACCATTTGAGGGATATCTTCGATACCAGACAAAGACAAACTGGCTTGCTCTAACTGCAGGTAGAACTCCTCTCAGACAGGGCTTTGGGTATATTGATAAACTTTACCTTTCAGATAATACTGTTGCATTTGATTTTTTCAAACTTGATTTAAATTATAAAGCATTACAATACTCTTTCACTTACGGAGGGCTTAGAGGTGATTCTGCGGGAATACCCGGAAATCAACTTGATGCAAAAAATATTTCAACTCACAGGTTAACAATAAATTTTTCTAAAAGATTTAAACTTGGAATTTTTGAAAGTGTTGTTATTCCAAACTCTCCATTTAACTTTACATTTTTTAATCCGATAAGTTTTTTAACGGCAGCGGAGTTAAACAAATCTTCGCAGGGAAAAAATGATAACGCAAATAATTCAATTATGGGTTTTGATTTGGAAGCGATACCGGTTAAAAATCTTTCATTTCAGATTAGTGTTTTGCTTGATGATTTCAGTATGAGTGGAATTTTTAAGAGTGATGACATAACAAATAAATTCGGATATCAGGCAGGAATATTTTATAATGATGCTTTTACTGTTCCCGGTTTAGTGGCTATCACTGAATACACAAGAATAAATCCGTTTGTATATACACATGAAGATAATCTTGCTCAATATACACATTGGAATTTACCATTAGGACATTTGCTTCAGCCAAACTCTGATGAAATTGCAGCAGGTTTAAATTATTATTTTGATTCACGGTTTAATGTCTCGGCTTTAATAAGAATTCAAAGGCATGCAGCAGGAAGAATTGATTCCGCCGGCAGCACAGTTTTGAACTACGGAGGAAATATAAATGATGGACAATATATAGTATCCGAGAGAGTTGGATTTCTTAACGGTAACAGGATAAATAAAAATATTTATGAATTTAATATGAACTGGGAACCGCTTTTGCAGTGGAAGTTAAGTTTTAAATATGTTTATGCCTTAACGGATAAATTATACATCAACAAAAAAATCATTGACAGATATTTCTTTATAAATCTTGGTCTGACTATTTAGGCTTATTTAATCAAAATCATTTTTTTTGATTCACTGTAGTTATTAGATTCAAGTTTATAAAAATATACTCCGGAAGGAAGATTTGATGCATTGAAAGTAACTTCATAATTACCTGATGTAAATTTATCATTTAAAATTTTCGAAATCAATTTTCCTGTTACATCATAAACTTTTAAAGTTACTTTACCTGCTGAAGGTAATGCAAAACTAATTTTTGTTGAAGGGTTAAATGGATTAGGATAGTTCTGTGAAAGTGTAAACCCTTCAGGGAATTCGGATTCTATTTGTCTTATGTTCATCGGGTTTCCCGTAAGATTTTTTCTGTAAAATATTTCTTCATTTAAAGAACCAAATCTTACATCTTGCCATATGATATTTACAGAGGACATTGCAGTTGCAACTGATGGCTGTTTCGCACCTGAGTTAGATGTAGATACTTTAAATGCACTATCAAAAGTAACTCCTGAATTAATAGATCTGAGATAATAAACTTCATTCCCAATACCACCGGTTCCCACATCATATGCGATATGAACATTATTTCCTGAAGAAGTAATGTCCGGTCTTAATGAAGATTGCGGAGAGTTAAAAGTCAACTGATTTCTATTGCTAAAGCTACTGCCTCCGTTTGAAGAGCGGGAATAAAAAATCTGACTTCCAATCCCATTTATATCTGTCCAGACAGTGTGAATATTGTTTCCGCTTAATGATATACTTGGTGATGTTGCAAATGATGAACTGTCATTTGTAAGTATTACATAAGGTAACCAGCTGACACCTGCATTTGTTGATTTTAGATGTATAATATCATCTCGTTCCGGTATCATTCGAGCAGAAGAAACTATGTGAACATTTAGACCGGATGAAGTAATATCGGATAAATTCGGGAGTGTAGATGTTTCATTTGAAACATTAATGTTCGGACCCCACGTTGCACCTCCGTCTGATGAAACTCTCAAAAATAACTGAAATGGATTTACATTCTGAGCGAGAAAAATTACATAAACCATACTACCAGAAGAAGAAATATATGCCTTTTCTGTATTATTATTGTTTGTGGAAAGTCTTACTGCAGGTTCCCAGGTATTCCCGTTATCTGTTGACCTTTTGTAATAGATTGCTATTGTAGAGATTGTGGGATTATTTTCAAAATAAATAACATGAATATCGTTTCCGCTTACTGATACTTTTGGCATATTTCCGCCATACATTGAATTAGTTATGTTTATATCACTCCCCCAGCTGTTACCTCCGTCGTTTGATTTTTTAAAATAAATTTGCCCTCCTCCTGCTCTGTAATCACTCCATACTGCGTATAGGGAATTCCCGCTTGAAGTTAAATCGCAGTTTATTGAACTGCCAGTATTATTTGTTAATCTGAATTCCGGTTGCCATTGTGCATTTATATTTCCGTTTAATAATAAAAGAAGAGATGCAAAAATTATATATTTAATTTTTTTAATCGCTCTGTTTGATTTAAATTTTTTCATATTATTTAAATATAATTTTAAATAAAATTTTAATAAAACTTTATTTTGAGAGAATCATTTTATTTGTCAACACGGTTGCATTTCCCTTGCTCTCTTCCAAATAAAGCCGATAAAAATATACTCCACTCGCAAAATTTCCTGCGTCCCAATCCGCTTCATATTCTCCGAGTGGTAAAAAAGTATTTACAAGCAAAGCAACCTCTTTTCCTGTAATATCAAAAATACTTAATTTCACATTTGTACTTTTTTCTATATCGAATTTAATTTTTGTTTTTGGATTAAATGGATTCGGGTAATTCTGATGTAACTTAAAAGTTGAAGGAATTTCTGAGCTCAATTGTTTAACGGATGTAACAATTATTACGCTGTCTTCAGAAATCACTCCTATTCTACTAAGTCCTGTCATACCGTTTAATGATAGAGCAGTATAAGTTTTAGATGCCCTCGGCATTACAGAAATTGAAGTTAAATTTCCTGAAAGCCCATTGAATATCGGGTCAGAATTCCAAGTCAGACCGCTATTTGTAGTAACTCTTATAACTCCATTATCACCGGCAACCGCTCCACTATCATCACTTTCAAAAAATATTGAATTTATATTTGTAGTAATTCCGCTGTTGAGTGCCGTCCAGTTTAATCCAAAATTTGTTGACCTGTATATTTTTCCGTTCGTCCCTGCTAAATAAAAATTATTTATCTCAACATTTCCTACTGATGATAAATTGTTACAGGTGAAATCAAAAGTTGTATCAGGGATACTTACATTTGTGAAAGTAAATCCACTTGTGGAGCTTCGTAATATAGTTCCTTTTTCTCCAGCCACAATTATAATCTCGGTTTGAGCGGAGTGAGCTGTAACTACATTCAGTTTCCTTGTAGTTCCACTTGAGACTGTAGACCAGTTTTGCCCAAGACTATTGCTTCTTAATAACGTACCTGCATCACCGACAATATATTGATAACCATTAAATCCAAAACATACATCGTTCAGATTATTAGTAGTAGGTGATGTTCTCGTCATCCAATTGTTACCTTCATTAACAGATCTTAAAATAGTCCCGTTGTTTCCGACAACAAGATAAAATGGTTCTGAATGATAACTTATAGCTATTGCATTCAGATCCTGTGTCGTTCCGCTATTTTTGGGAAGAAGATTTATAGTATCATTCCCTGTAGTTCTGTAAATCTGACCATTTCTTCCTATAGAAATGCCGTTTGCAACATATAATCCGTCTCCTTTATCAAAAAATGGTTTCCATAAAAATTCATCCATATACAGTAAAAAACCTCCAATAGCACCACTGCAAGATCCTCGAAATGTAAATGACATACTAATTAAACATATTATTAAAATTATAAATTTAAATTTTTTCATATCTGAAGTATTAGTTTTTTAAATATTTTTCCATAAAGTTAAGATTGTTAAACAATATACTCAAA
>DOWN01000228.1:5811-6203 GCA_003519545.1 Bacteroidota bacterium | reverse complement strand
ATTTAAGATTTAAATAATGAAATTATTAATAGACATACTTGGTTGGATTGGGTCGTTATCAGTTTTGCTTGCTTATGCATTATCACATTATAATAAAATTACCAATAAATCATTTCTGTATTTTTTCCTAAACGCAGTGGGAAGTCTTTTTCTTATTATTAATACGTATTATTATTTCGCTTACCCATCAACTTTTCTAAATCTTATCTGGATGTTAATTGCAATACATGGAGTATATATATATTTGAAAACAAAAAATTTTAGAAAATGAAAAAAATATTTTTACCTCTGATTTTTATATCCATCTTTTTTTATTCCTGCTCTGAAAAGATAATTTTCCCGGACAATCCTTATCTTGATGAACTTGAAGAATTTAATTCTCTCTCGGGATT
>DOWN01000228.1:0-5591 GCA_003519545.1 Bacteroidota bacterium | reverse complement strand
TTACCCGGTCAGTCTGCTTTTTATTCTATTATTAAAACGTATGAGAATAGCGGTGGAAATAAAGAAAGATATTGGAAATTACTGCAAGTTAAACCTCATCCTGTGTTTGGATATAGACCTACTCTCGGAGTATATCAGAATAATCAAAAGATCAGAGTTGCGATTTCTAAAACTCTCGCAAACTCTGAGTATGGAGAAGGAGGCGGATGGCAACTTTATATTTCCAATTATACAACTTCTTTAAATCGTTTTGCTGAAATAAGTTTATCTGATACATTAGTTAACAAATCAATCTTCAAAAAATAAATTATTCTCTGATTGAGTAAAAAAATTTATGAAGTGAATTCTGTATTTCCATGCGAACCAATTTCTAAATTCCTTGATATTTTAATTTTGAAGGGTTTTGAAATTAATAGCAAAGAATTATCAGATTATCATTTCAATGAATTTAAGTTCATTGTAAATAATAAAAATTCTGATTTGGACTTTGCATCGGGAATAAAAAATCTTCCGGATAATATCTCCCGTTTATCCGAAACCAAGTTTAATTGCACTTGCCATTGGTCAATTGTAGAAATTGTTTAACAAATTCTATATTAAACTAATTTATATTTTTTAAAACTCTTTGCTCTTAAATTGTATTACAAACTGACTTGTAGATAATAACGGATAACGTTATTATTTATATGAATGATAAAAAGTTTTGCAGATAAACTTACTTTAGAATTATTTAATAGAAATTTTGTAAGAAAACTGCCTTCTTCAATTCATAAAATTGCTTATAGAAAGTTATTGCTGATTGATAGTGCGGATAGAATAGATGATTTAAAAGTTCCACCCGGAAACCGACTTGAAAAATTGTCAGGAAATTTATCAGGTAAATATAGTATAAGGATTAATGATCAGTGGAGAATAACGTTTCGATGGTTTGAAGGAGATGCTTACGAAGTTGAAATAATAGATTATCATTAAGGGGAAAAATTATGATACAAAAAATAAAACCTATCCATCCCGGTGAAATTCTACTTGAAGAATTTTTGATTCCAATGGAAATTAGCCAATATAGGTTAGCAAAAGATATCAGTGTTCCGGCGAGAAGAATAAATGAAATTGTACTTGGAAAAAGAGCGATTACAACAGACACCGCATTAAGATTATCTGAATATTTTGGTATGTCAGAGAAATTTTGGTTAAACTTACAGATTAAATATAATCTCGAAACAGAAAAAGACAAACTTAAAAACCGTCTCAAAAGGGAAGTTAAACGTCGTGAATTAGTATAAATTCTTAGATTTTGCATTCTTCCCAATTTTGCATTCGATATTACTCCAATTTGGTTTCTAAAGCATTTTTCAATTTTAAAAATTTACTATATATGAATTTTGTACTGATGGGTTTAAAATAATATATAGAAAAAAGATATATAGTGGATTCTAAGATATCATGAAGTGAATGAATACGAAGTTGGTTTAGGGATTCTGAGAAATATATTTGAAAAAATTCTGTAATTTTGATTTATTAGAAATATAAAAAGGAATAGGAATTAGGCAAGATCAAAAGATGTTGTCGGGACTACACCTAAAGTGCTCAAAACAATCAAAATTAGGATTGTAAAATACAAATAACTCTATATTTATCTGTGAAAAACTAACGACATTAGGAATTGATGAAGCTTAGATGTCTGTTTGATCTTACAGTAATGATTTGAAATGATACAAAATAGAAATTTTAAGTCCAATAGATAACTTTTACAATATTTAAATGAATAACTATTTAATATACTTGCATAAAAATTTTTTTGATTTTGAATATAAAGATTCAAATTTTAAAGTATTATTTTGGTTAAATTCATGATATACATTCTTAAAATGTTTAGAATCTATTTCTCCATTTATAATTCCATATTTATCATTTGTAATATATGTTTCGATTTCTGGAGTTTTATTAGATGATTCGTAAATTGTAATACCAACTCCAAATCTGTCAAATTTTCCATTTGAATGCTTAATATTAAATCCCCAAACCTCAGCAAAAATCCATACATTCTTATCAAAATAACCCAACCAGGGATTAAAGGAAATTCTTTTTCCGAGTTTTTTTTCAGGAATGTCATTTTTAAGCTCCATAATAACTCTTTCAAGAAGTCTCAATATTTTATCTCCTGAATCAAATCCATTATATTTTTTTAAAGATAAATTCTCACCTTTACCAATAAATATCTTGTGTGAAGTATTTAAAATTTTAGAAATATTAATTAAGTCTTTTTTAGAAATACTCTCAACTTGGTTTAATTGGTTTTCTTCCATGTATCTAATAAAATGTTTAATTAAAAAATAATCTAGCGATAATTTATTTATTTTTGATATTTCTTTTGAAAGATCATCATAAAGTTCTGCCCATTTTGTAATTATCCATCCATTGTATATACTTTTAAGATGAGAATTGATTACAACAAGGGATAGCTTTAATTTAATTTTGTTATATTTTGGAACATTATTATATCTATCTAATTGTTTTAAATATGAAGAACTTCCTAGTTTGTTTTCTATTATTAAATATGGATCATTATTTTTATATATAATTACATCAGGTATGGCTTTCCCATTAGAGCTTGATTTATTTACTTCATGCGGTCTTGCAAATAAATTTTGAGTAGAAATATTTTTTTTAAAAGATAAATTATAATTTTTTAATACATACTCATCGTAAGAATATTTTTTGAACAAAGTTTTCAAAAATTTATTAAAGAATATTTTACGAAAGGTCGAGGAGTAATTAAATATTGTTATAAACGCAAGCGACAATCTGTCTTCTTTTCCAAATTTACCTCTATTTATTGAAAGTATAAAGCTTTCTTCTTGAAATTCGCTAGTGCTTCGCATTATATAGAATTGAATTATTAAAAGTAATAATAAATTTTTTAAACCGAAAGAGTAAAAACTTACATCTCATTTTTTTAAAAATATTTATGGTTATAATATTTACAATTATTTTAGAGTAAATATTATTGTATTTTAAGATATCCTTAATTATAAAATGCTAAAACAAATTAAAGAACTTCAAAGACAATTTGAGATTTCAGCAATTGTGTTGGAGCACTCGGATGTGTATTCCTTAGAAGATCTTGCTGAAAAATTCAAAGTGAGCCGGGCAACAATTCTTAGAGATCTTAACTCATTACGTTCTCTTGGAGCTTCAATTCATTCCCGCAAAAGAAGACTTAACGCACATTTTGTTTTAAAAGATTTAAATAAGCTTTTAAGTATTTACTGTTCTTTATATTCACCATTTGAAATCAGAAATCTTAAATTAATTTATGAAAAATTTCGGAAGAAAACATTGAGTGTATTTATTAATATTCTTAAAGCAATCCGAGAGAAAAAAGAAATTCAGGTTAAATATATTATAGAATATCCTGAAAATACCGTTTGCAAGATATTAAGTCCTCTGTATCTTATTCCCGCTAATAAAAACTTGTATCTAATTGCATACGATATGAATGATATAAAATACTATAGGTTAGAAACACTGAAAGATATAATTTTGCTTAAAACTAAACAATCAAAAGCAGTTCCTATACTTTCTGATTTAAATAAATTTAACTGGGGAATTTATTCAGGAGGGACTGAAGAAATAGTGAAATTAAAATTTGATCCAAATTTAGCAGGATATATAGATGAAAAATTCTGGATGGAGAATCAGGAAGTAAATTATACAGATGATGGTATTATTTTAAAATTAAAAGTTAAGATTTCAAATGAATTTATTTCCTGGATAATGGGTTGGGGTGATAAAGTAAAAGTTATATCACCAATTAAATTAAGAAATGAAATAATAAATAGATCGAAAAAAATAATTGGTTTATATATTTCTAAATAATTCTGTTCAACTCTGAATAATTTTTTATTTCCAAAATAGTTATTACTTTATAACGTAAATTTATATTTATTAAATCAACATTCTACTCAATTAAATTCCAAAATTGAAATCCTCGTCTAATTCAAGATTCAAATAGTTTAATTTTCTATTCATTATTCAATTCTTCATTTATTTTATCTAATAAATAAATATTGTCATCTTAATCAAAAGTCTGTTTATTTCTAAAAACAAAAAACAAGTACAATTAATAAAAAAATTATCATTAAATGAGACCGTTTTTGTCAAATTTGATGGTATATTTATGGAAATAAAAATTATAAATTTATGGCAAATCAATTAAAGAAAAAAACAAATCGAAATAATTTTGAGAGTAGTTTCAGAGAGGGTGAGGTTGCATATTTTGATAAAGAAACCAATCTTGTTCAAAATGTTAATCATCCCAAAATGAACAGTGTCTTCCCACTTCATCAGAGAAAGTTAAAGTTATTTGAGTATGAATTTCTTAAGACTTATTTGTATGCATTGCATACAGAATCTTTAAAAAACCCTGACTTAAAAATAGATAATTTCAATGCTATGTCTTCAAGTGCAAATCCCGCAATTGTTGCCCCTGATATTATTGGAGCTGATTCTAACGGTTTAGCGATAGTTGAAAATCATTCAATTTTTGTAAATCTCAAATATGAAAAAGCCACATATCAAGTTACAGTTTATGTCATAATGAGGCAAGATAGTGATTTCAATGTCCCGATTTATTATATTTCCATACTCGGTACAGAATCAGATTCATTTAAAACAATTGCTTTGGCAGACCATTTAATAAAAGAATCTATAAGGAATTCATATTACAAAAATAAAATTCTTAATGTTGCATGTGATGATGACGATCGTCTTGATATAAACCAGACAAGCATTGATAAATTTAGTGATGAAGATTTGAAAGATCTTTTCATTCCGGATAATGTAAAAAGTGAATTGGAAAGATTTTATTTATGCGTAGAAAATTTTAATAAAATTGGTTTCGGATTAAGATATCTTCTTTGTGGAGAACCCGGGACGGGCAAAACAAAATCTGTTAGATCTCTAATCAAGCAATGTTATGGAAAAGCAACAATTATAATTTCTGAAGGCAAAATTGATTTTAAAGCAATCTTTGAATTTGCAAAATTATTTTCTCCGGTAATAATTTGTATTGACGACCTTGATCTTCTGGTTGGGAACAGAGATAATCCCTTCTTTTCAAATGAATTGAGTAATTTACTTCAGGAACTTGATGGTTTTGAAAAGAACAATGTATTTTTATTAACGACTACAAATGATAAGCATTTAATTGATAAAGCCGCATCACGCCCGGGAAGATTCGATATGGTTATTGATTATAATAAACTTAACAAAGATAATTATTTAGACCTTATAAATGCTAATTGCAAAACTCCTGAAATTGTAGATGCTTTAGACGATTCTATTATAAAATCCCTTCAGAAAAATAATATTACAGGAGCATACCTTGTAAACCTTATCAAACAAATGGAGATTAAGCATAAACTTGAACCTGAGTATGACTTAAAAAAATATGTAAAAAATCTTATAAAACTTACTTACCGTGGTTTTTATAAAAAATCGGAAGAAAATGATTTTCAATTTGGTTTTAGTAATAATGGAATTGGGTTACATGATTTATGATAATGATATTAGCGATTAGAAATATATCG
>DOWN01000036.1:4384-4545 GCA_003519545.1 Bacteroidota bacterium | reverse complement strand
TGCAGTATGAAGGTGTGTTTTACTCGTTCCTTCACTGATTCCTAATATTTCAGAAATTTCTTTATGTTTATAACCTTCAAGTTCATATAAAAGAAAAACTGTTTTTTGTTTCTCAGGTAATTTAGCAATTGAATACTCAAGGTCTATGTTAGTATCAAAAT
>DOWN01000036.1:0-4292 GCA_003519545.1 Bacteroidota bacterium | reverse complement strand
TATCAAAATGTATAACATCTTTAAATTTTTCTAAACCAATTTCCGCCGCTTCATTATGTTTATTTTCTAACCTTCGATTATTTCGCAATTGAGTTAAAAATTCATTATATGCGATTCCAAAAATCCAGGTTGAAAATTTGCTTTCGAATCTGAAAGTCTCCAATTTAAACCAAACTTTGATAAAAGTTTCCTGAGTTATCTCTTCTGCAAGTCTTGTATCTAGCGAAAGTCTTAAACTGAAAGCATAAATTTTAGGGGAATATTCTTTAAAAAGTATCTTGAATGCATTCTGATCCTTGTTCTTTGCTTTATTTACGATGTCAAATTCATTCATTATATAAGATGCCAGTCAATTAGAAATGGTTTAGATTAAATACGATTTTTTTTTAATTTTGTTAGGAAAAAATTTGAGTTCAATTAATATAATAAAAAACTGGTTTAAAAAAAACGGATGGAAACCTTTTAAATTCCAGACAGAAGTCTGGGAAAAATATAAAGAGGGTTATTCAGGATTAATTCACAGTGCCACAGGAACGGGAAAAACTTATGCGGCGTTTTTCGGATCTGTAATTGAATATCTCGATAATGCAATAAAAAAACCGGGATTGAAATTAATTTGGATTACACCGATAAGATCGCTTGCAAATGATATTTTAATGAATCTCAAAAAACCGATTGAAGATTTAAAGATTAACTGGAAAATTGAAATCAGGACAGGGGATATATCATCATCAGCAAAAGTTAATCAGATTAAAAATCTTCCCGATGTATTGATAACAACACCTGAAAGTTTAACAATAATGTTAACTCATAAAAATTCGACGGAATATTTTAAAAATCTGAACTGTGTTGTAATTGATGAATGGCATGAGCTATTATCTTCAAAAAGAGGAGTCCAAACGGAATTAATAATTTCGAGAATAACTCGGTTTAACCCTGAAGTAAAATTCTGGGGAGTATCTGCGACCATAGGAAATTTAGACTATGCTTTGGATGCATTAACTCATAACCGATTAAAAAAAATAATAATAAACGGAGAAGTAAAAAAGAAAATTTTAGTTGATTCAATAATTCCCGATGATATATCACTTATACCCTGGGCGGGACATCTCGGAATTAGATTGATAAATCAAGTAATAGAGGAAATCGAAAAATATAAAAGCGTTATAGTCTTTACTAATACTCGATCACAAACTGAATTTTGGTATCAGAGCATTTTGCATAACATGCCGGAGTGGGCAGGAATAATATCATTACATCACAGTTCACTTGACAGAGATGTAAGAGAATTTGTTGAAAGAGGTTTGAAGGAAGGAAAATTAAAATGTGTGGTTTCAACATCAAGTCTTGATCTCGGCGTAGATTTCACATCAGTAGAAAGAGTTATACAGATAGGAAGTCCAAAAGGAGTTGCGAGATTGTTACAAAGGGCAGGGAGAAGCGGACATAATCCGGAAGGTATAAGCAGAATAACCTGTGTGCCTACAAATGCACTTGAGTTGATTGAATTTGATGCTGTGAGATATGCAATTGAAAAAAAATACATTGAAGACAGACAATCAGTTAAAAAACCACTTGATGTATTAGTGCAACATCTCGTAACTATTGCTTTAGGAGAAGGGTTTGATAAGATGGAATTATACAACGAAATAATTAATTCTTATTCTTATAAGGATTTAACTTATGAAGAGTTTGAATGGGCATTGAATTTTGTAACCAACGAAAAAGGAACATTAAAAGCATATCCTGAATATTCAAAAGTTGTAAAAGAAGATGATTTATACAAAGTTGTGAATAACAGAATTGCGAGATTTCATAGAATGTCAATCGGAACAATAGTGAGTGACTCAGCACTAAGCGTTCAATATATAAACGGTGGAAGACTTGGAAGTGTGGAAGAATCTTTTATATCAAGAATTAAACTTTCAGTTTTGATTTTATTCAACTTCCGGTTGGATGGAAGAATCTTTTATATCAAGAATTAAACCCGGAAGTGTATTTGTTTTTGCCGGAAAATTACTTGAATTGATAAGCATCAGAGATATGACCGTAACAGTAAAAAAAGCGACAAAAAAAAGCACAAATATACCAAGATGGGACGGAGGGAGAATGCCTCTCTCGACAGAATTATCTAAAATGATCCGTTTTAAACTTGAACAAATCAGCAAAGGAATAATAGAATCGAGAGAATTAAAATGTATTTTACCAATAATATATTATCAGGAAAAATTTTCAATAATTCCGAAGCAATCTGAATTATTAATTGAAAAAATAAAATCAGATGACGGGTATCACATTTTTATTTATCCGTTTGAGGGAAGACTTGTTCACGAAGGACTTGCTGCATTGACCGGTTACCGCATTTCAAAATTGCAACCAATAACATTTACTATGGCTTATAATGATTATGGTTTTGATTTATTATCTGACAAAGAAATTCCTATTGAAGAAGCAATTAAAGGTGGATTGTTCTCGACTGAGAATTTATATAACGATATAATTGAAAGTTTAAATTTATCTGAAATGGCGAAAAGACAATTCAGAGAAATTGCAAGAATATCAGGTTTGGTATTTCAAGGATATCCGGGAAGTAAAAAATCAACAAGACAAATACAAGCATCAAGTTCATTATTATTCGATATTTTCAACCGGTATGATCCTGAAAATTTGTTATTATATCAGGCACGAAAAGAAGTTATGGAAAGACAACTTGAGGAGAGCAGATTATATAAATCACTTGAACGAATAAATGAATGTGAATTTAGAATTATTGAAACTGAAAAGTTCACTCCGTTATCGTTTCCTATTCTCGCAGATATAATGAGAGATAAAATGAGCACAGAAAAAATTGAAGAAAGAATAATGAAAATGCAATTAGATTTGGAATAAATGAAAACAATAAGAATTAAAAATAATGAATTTATATTGTTGCCTGAGAAAGCAATATATTGGCAGGAAGAAGAAACTTTACTTGTGAGTGATTTACATTTAGGAAAATCAGATACGTTCAGACATTCAGGCATTTATGTCCCGACAGGAACAACCTCAAGTGATTTAGACCGACTCAACAAATTAATAAATAATCTTAAAGTAAAGAAAATAATTTTTTTAGGAGATTTACTTCATCACAGGTCAGGATATAATACAAAAGTTAAAAACGCATTGAAAGATTGGAGAGATAAAAATAATAAAATTGAAATTATTTTAATAAGAGGTAATCATGATTTGAAAGCAGGTGACCCGGAACAATCATTAGATTTTATTTGTAAAGATGAACCATACAATTATAATGGTTTTGAATTCAGGCATTTCCCTCCAAAAAATAATTCAGATTATTGTTTTGCCGGACATATACATCCTTCGGTAATGCTTAAAGGAAAAGGAAATCAATATTTAAAATTACCCTGTTTTTATTTTTCGGAAAAATACTCACTCTTACCGTCATTTGGATCATTTACAGGGAGTTCAAAAATAAAAGTGAAGAGAGGTGATAAAGTATTTGTAATAGCGGATGATAAGTTATTGGAAATTAAAGACCGGATGGATTGACATCCGGTCATTTATAAATTTTATTTAATCATAACAGTAAGCTTATACTCACCTTGCCACGGGTCACCTGCCATTTGATTTTCACTTAATACTATTTTCCAGTCACCACTTTCATTTAAATCATAACTTGTATTATTACCGAAAGGACCATCAGCATTACCTGAAGGAGAAATTATCTGGCTGATTCTAATATTTCCGTTTTTTGGAATTGGCATAACTGAAGTGTTTAACTTTTGACCTTTTGATGCTTCAAATACATAAGTAATCTGTTCACCGAATCCTGATATTTTACCGTTCAATGAAACTTCAGTTGCACCTATAGGGAAAGTAATTCTGATGGCACCATCTTCAGTTCTTTTTTGGTTTTCAGTGTTAGTTGTTTCAGGTTTTTTAGAAGTTTCTTCAACCGATTTTTGAGAAGTTTCAGTTGGAGTAGTTCCTGTAGGGGAAGGAGTTGTATTATTGTTAGGAGTTGAGTTTTGAGTTGTATTGTTATTTTGGTTTTGATTAGAAGAAGTTTGATTTTCATTTTTCTGACCACAGCCTGCAATAACAAAACCTGAAAGAAGGAATACAATAATTAAATTTTTCATAATATATGTTTTGATGTTTAGTGAATTAATTCAAAAATAATACTGAAATTTATCAATAACAATTGTTTATATTCTGGAGATTTTCAATACCTAACAAATTAATACTAATAATCGTGTTTTTAAACCTTATGAAAAATAGACACATAAAAA
>DOWN01000213.1:5793-6832 GCA_003519545.1 Bacteroidota bacterium | reverse complement strand
GAATATTATTTATAGAATAATTATTTATAAATTAATATTTGTCAATAAATTAGGTAATTTTATTAGTTTTAAAATAAATCATTTCAGATTGCTGAAAAAAATTCTAATCGCTAACAGAGGCGAAATTGCTGTAAGGATTATCAATACTGCTCATGAAATGGGCATTCAAACAGTTTCTATTTTCAGTGAATTTGATAAAAATTCACTATTCACAAGATTATCAGATGAATCATATTACATAGGTAATTCACCCGCATCTGAAAGTTATTTAAAGGCAGAGTCAATTATTGAAATTGCAAAAAAAACAGGTTGCGATGGAATTCATCCCGGATACGGATTTTTATCAGAAAGGAGTTTTTTTGCTGAATTATGTGAAAAATCCGGAATTAAATTTATAGGTCCTTCTCATCAGGCAATTGATTTTCTTGGAAGTAAAACTAATGCTAAAAAAATTGCAGCCGAAACAAATGTTCCCACCGTTCCGGGAACCATTAACCCATTGAAAGATTACAAAGAAGCAGAAAAAATTGCGTCAGAAATTGGTTACCCTGTTTTGATTAAAGCAAGTGCAGGTGGAGGCGGAAAAGGCATGAGAGTTGTGAATAACAAAGATGAAATGGAAAGTTTATTCCGTATGGCTCAAAACGAATCGAAAGCATCATTTGGAGATGATAAAATTTTTCTTGAAAAATATATTTTAAATCCCCGACACATTGAATTTCAAATTCTTGCGGATGAATACGGAAATGTTATTCATCTGGGAGAAAGAGAATGTTCAATGCAAAGAAGATTGCAGAAAGTTATTGAAGAAACTCCATCCGTAAAAATTTCCGAAACATTAAGAAATAAAATGGGAGATTGTGCAATTAAACTTGCTAAGGAAGCAGGCTACTCAAATGCGGGAACAATTGAATTTATTCTCGACGATAAAGATAATTTTTATTTTCTCGAAATGAATACAAGATTACAGGTTGAACATCCTATAACTGAAATGAGAACAGGGATTGATCTTGTTAAAGAACAAATAAAAATAGCATCA
>DOWN01000213.1:0-5749 GCA_003519545.1 Bacteroidota bacterium | reverse complement strand
TACTTCATGGAAATGAACACCCGTATCCAGGTTGAACATCCTGTAACGGAAGAAGTAATTAACTACGACCTTATAAAAGAACAAATAAAAATAGCATCAGGAGAAAAATTAAGTTTTACTCAGGACGAAATTAAATTTGCAGGACATTCAATTGAATGCAGAATTTGTGCTGAAGATCCATATAATAATTTTCTCCCGTCAACAGGTAAAATTAGTTATCTCTCAAGAGTTTTAGGGAACGGTTTGAGAGAAGATACGGGAATTCAGCAAGGTAATGAAATTTCAGTTTATTATGATTCCATGATTGCAAAGTTAATCTCTTATGCACCTGACAGAGAAACAGCAATTGCTAAAATGAAACGGGGATTGGAAAATTATTTTATAGACGGAGTCAAAACGAATATTTCTTTTTTATATCAATTATTATGTTCCGATGAATTTAAATCAGGCGATTACAATACACAGTTTATAGAAAAAACGTTTTTAAAGAAATTTGATTCGGAAAAATTTATTCCCGAAGATAAAGAACTTGAAACCGCTTGCTTTATAAAATCAGCAGAGATGAAAAATAAAGAAGCAAAAACTAATCAACTAAAATTAATCAACTCAGGTAAATCAAATTGGAAAAATTCTTAATAAATAAAAGAGATGTTATAATAAATGGTAGTAGTATAATAATTAACGGAGAAGAATCTCAATTTGAAATTCATAAACTTTCTGAAGATATAAGTTTTTTAAGAGTAAACGGAAAAAATTATATTTTAGGTTCAGAAACAGAAAACGGAACTTATACAATTAATTATAAAGGAAAGAAGATAGAAGTTGATTGTAAAAATGAAAAAGATTTAATAAGAGAAAGATTACAAGGCGGAAAAAAAAGCAAAAAATTCTCATCTGAGATAAAATCACCAATGCCCGGAGCAATAGTAAAATTAAATGTAAAAGAAGGTGATGAAATTAGCAAAGGTGATGTCTTGCTTGTATTAGAGGCAATGAAAATGGAAAACGAAATTAAAGCAACTCATAATTGTAAGATTAAAAAAATTAATGTAAAAGAAAAAGATAACGTTGACAAAGGACAAATACTTATTACATTTGAATAAAAAAAATTTTAAACCATAAAAATTTATTATGGATAATAATTTAGACTGGCTTCTCGGAATAGCATCATTATTTGCTGCTGTAATTCCAATGTTCACATATTTACTCATTATATGGTGGATGGACAGAAATGAGCGTGAACCTTTTTGGTTAGTATTTTTAAATTTCTTTTGGGGGGCTACCGGGGCAATTTTTCTTGCGATTATAGGAAGTTTATTTTTCCAGGTGCCTTTAAATGTATTGATAGAAAATGTTGCTGATGACAATCATTATCAGTTGATGGATTTATCGGGAGCAATAATCACTGCTCCGGTTGTGGAAGAATTCACTAAAGGATTTTTTCTCGTGTTAATGTCTATGACAAAAAGATTTGATGGTGTTGTTGACGGAGTAGTCTATGGAGGTGCAATTGGTTTAGGATTCGGAATGACTGAAAACTTTATGTATTTTCTTTTTTATGGAACAACACCAATAGACTGGATTTTTATTGTTGTAATAAGAACTTTATTTTCAGCAGTTATGCATTGTCTTGCACAGGCTTCATTCGGAGCGTTTTTGGGATACGCAAAATTCAAACCTCTTATTTTTAAATTTATATTAATTCCTGCGGGATATTTACTTGCAGTATTTTTACATTTCGTATGGAATCTCACGGTAAGTTTTGAAG
The DNA here is from genome assembly GCA_003519545.1 of Bacteroidota bacterium. Classification (GTDB taxonomy): domain Bacteria; phylum Bacteroidota; class Ignavibacteria; order Tepidaquicellales; family Tepidaquicellaceae; genus UBA9002. Next base: position 3,981 of record DOWN01000213.1, on the reverse strand, counting down.
AATCTTATTTTATAGGATTTGCATTTTTAATAATTTACTTTTTCGCATTGCTTGCAGTTTTTCAAATTGCACTTTATCTCGAAAGCAAAACCATTCACAAAGAACTTCTTGACGAAACTATAAACGGAGTTATACCTGAAGATCACATTAACTATTTGCCTTATGTAACAAAGAGGTTTAAAAAAGGCTGGTTGCCTGCGGGAGTTAATCAAAAAGAATATGTGAAACTTTCAATTAAACTTGCTTTAAGAAAATATCAGCATAAAAATGTATCTTCAAGAAAGCAGGCAACTTACTTAAAAGATATTGAACTTCACAGATACAGAATACAGATGTTATTTTATAATGCAGGTATTCCGTATAAATCCTCTATCTGAGGATTTAAACCTGTTTTAAAAAATGATCAGATCTAATCTAAAAAATTTGACTTACCAAACAATAGCCCAAATTATTCCGCGGGCTATTATGTTTATATTTACATTTTATCTCGCGAGAATTTTAGGTTCGGAAGAATATGGAAAATATGATTTTGCTCTTTCATTCGGATATTTAATCGGAGTATTTTATGAATTAGGCGGTAATATTATAATTACCAAACATGTTGCAAGAGGATTTTTTTCAGGATTTTATTATTCTCTGAAATTCCGGATTGTAACTATAATTCTTACCTTTACTACTACTTATCTTATTTTACAATTATTCAATCTTTACAGTGATAATCTTTTAAACATTCTTTATGCAATGGCAGGGATTGCTTTCAGTTCATTAATGAATTTATACTTTGCTTTTTTCAGAGGTATTAAAAAAATGAACTTTGAAGCAATCGTGCTCATTATTCAGAAAGTTATTTTTATTGCCATAACATTTGTTTTAATTTCATCTTCTTTAACTTCGTCATCAGTATTGATTTCATTTATGACGAGTATGTTAATTTCATATCTGATAATCTTTATGATTTTCGGAATTGAAAAAAAGAAGTATGACTTTAAATCAGACAGCAGAAAAATTGCACTGAAAGATTATATGAAAGACATTATGAGTCTTGCACTGATTGAAGTATTTTCGATTATATATTTCAGGGTTACACAAATTATACTTGAAGGATTCAAGGGATTTGAAGCAGTCGGTGTTTACGGAGCATCTTATAAGTTTGTCGAAGTATTTACAAATATTCCTGCTATTCTTATGATTGTTCTGTTTCCAAATTTTGCAAAGTTAGCGGTTGAGAATATTAAAGAATTTAAATCCGGATTCAATAAAGTTTTAAAAATACTGATTATTCTTGGATTTTTGGCTGTAAGCATTTGCTGGATATTCGGAGAAATGTTTTTCAGTTTGCTCGGCAGTGATTATTCAAATGCTTACATTGTTTTAAGATATATGACACCGGCGTTATTAATTATTTATCCTAATTATCTTTTAACTCAATCAATGATAGCACTTGATAAGAATATAAAATATGCATTTGTATTGCTGACGGTTTTAATGTTGAATATAATACTTGGAATTTTTATTGTTCCTGCATTTGGAGTTTATGGCTCCGCAATTTCTGTAGGGATATGTGAGTTTGTTATATTTGTCTCTACGCTTTACTTAATTTTAAAAGAACTAAAGAAAAGAATTGCAGGATAATCATAAAATATCATTCAGATTATGGCTACACAGAGAAAAGAACAAATCTTATTTCAGAGTTTTAGATAATATCATTTCAAAAATTCGTCCTCCCAAAAAATTCACGGGAGTTCCAAAAAAGATACTACTAATCAGAAATGATAAAATTGGTGATGCTATGGTTACATTACCGGTAATTAGAGATTTAAAAATAAATTATCCCGGAATAAAAATTGATGTATTAATATCAGAAAGAAATGAATTTATTTTCAAAAATTTTTCTTACGTTGATGAACTGATTAAATTTTCTCCTGTCGGATGGGATAACGATAAACTTCCGAAATTTCCATACAAATTATTTTTCATCGGACATATAATTCAGTTTATTAAATTTTATCTATTACCTTCTCTTTTCGACAGTGAATTTAAAAGTCAAATTTATGAATTAAAAAAAAGAAATTATGATGCCGTGGTTGATTTTGTAGGAACAAGACGAAATATTTTTTTATCGAGAAGAATCAATGATTATACTGTAGGATCTAAAGTATTCGGATTGTTTTGGTTATATACATATTATATAGATACCAATTGGGTTTCAAATGATGATAAAGATTTTATGACTAAAAAAATTGAAAATGCTATGACTGATGCTTTCGGGTTTAACTTTGATAACGGGAATAAATCATTACCGCTTTTAAATTACAAAATTAATCAAAACAAAAAGAATTATAAATATTTCATTCATTTAGGCGGTTCGGTATTTAGAAAATTTAATCTCGAAAAAGAAAAAGAAATAATTGAAGCCCTGAGTTCTGAAAAAATAATTGTTACAGATGCCGGAGAAACTCCCGGATTTAAAAGTCTAAAAGAATATTTTTCAACAAATTCAAATATTGAATTCAGATTATATTCAAAGATCACTGATATTTTTGAAGATATACCTGATTGTGAATATTTTATTTGTTATGACGGTGGACAGGCACATTTTTTCAGTCAATATATTAAATCCCTTGTGATATTTGGCTCAGGTTCTATGAATTTATGGAAGCCATATGAGTTTGAAGAATATGAAATGTTAAAAAAATTTGAAAACGGTGTGGTAATAATAAAGAGTAAAGGTGAGTATGGGCATTTAGCAATGCACAGACCAATTTGGTGTAATCCGTGTTTTGATATCGGTTGTGAAACGAAGCCTTGTATAGAGTCAATCACTACTGAACAAATAATATATGCTGTTAATAATTTTTTGACTAAATCCTGATGAAAAAAGAAACTGCTATATTGTTATTTAAGATTGCATGGGTTTATTTTCTTTTAATTAACATTGCAGAATTTACAATACATAATAAACCTGATTTTATTCCATTTATAAATTTCAGTGGAATTCCCTATTTAAAATACCTGCCATTTTTTATTCTAACAATTATAATTATTCCTTTCAGAGTTTTTAAAAGAATATTTGACAATACATTTATAAAAAATGTTTTTATTTTATTATTAATACTTTCATTGTTTTCTTTTATAACAGGAATTTTTTCATCCTATCCGGGTGTTGCAAGATATAATTCATCAAGGATGACATTTTTTATTCTTATTATGTTCCTTGTATTGGCTGTTTATTATACATATCCGCGAACTTCTGAATTTTTGTTAAAATCATTTTTATTTAGTTCACTTCTTGTTTTAGCAGGTTCATTGCTCGATTATTATTCTCCTGAATTTCATAACTTATTAAAATCAAATTTCGGCAGACCTGATGCAATGAATTCATTTATGAAAATTGGTAATGAAATATTTATTAGACCGATGGGTTTTATAACTGATGCGAATTTAGCGGCATTTTATATAGCGTTTGCAATGTTACTATTCCTCGTGAATAATGAATTTTTAAAAAATAAATTTTTAAAAGCAGGTTTTTATCTTGTTTCATCATATGTATTCGGATTGCTTGCATCTCGCGGAGCATTACTTATTGTAATTTTTACCGTCACAATGTTTTTTATTTTTAAACTTGTTTCGAGAAAAGAATTAATATTATTTGTTGTTATATTTATAGTCAGTCAGTTAATCACACCACAAACTCAAGCAAGAATATCACAGATTTTTAATCCACAGACAATTGAAGAAGAATTTGAAGTTGGAAGACCGGTTATCTGGAAAGCCTCCATAGAATTATTTAAAACAAATCCCGTGTTTGGTGTTGGTCCCGGAAATTTTTTTGAAGTGAGTGATATTTATATAAGAAAAATTCTTGAAAAAAAACCTGAACTAAATATCAATAATCCTGAATTACCGGGTTATCATAAAATTGATAAATATAATCCTCACAATATATTTCTTGTTATGGCAACTGAGACAGGTATATTAGGT
>DOWN01000052.1 GCA_003519545.1 Bacteroidota bacterium | reverse complement strand
CTCTTAATCTGTCCTCTTCATATGCATATATTAATTGACCTGTTTCTAATGCTAAAAAATTTATCGGTTCGATTAAATTTTTTAAATGTTGTTTTATAAAATCAATTTCAATTGCATATCCCATCGGGATATAATGTAAAAATTGATTTCTTAATTGATGAATAATTCCTAAACTTTCCCATTGTGAATCGTTCATTATTAAAGGTTTTGAAACCGTAAATCTCTTCATCCAACTTTTACCATCTGTGACTCTTGCTATTGCTGTCCAAAAATTAATTAATTTTTCATTGGAATGTTCAAAAAAATCTTTCATAGGAGCATCTTTAACAATATTCTCCTCTATCTCATCCCAAATTATCTTATATGAACCAACTTTTTTATTAATCCATTCTTTTTTAGATATATAAGTTTTACCATTTTCAAATGTTCTCCAACCATCATCTTCATTTGAATAAAAATTTGTTACCACTTTATAGTTTGAAGTTGCAAGGTTTGCAACAGCAAAACAATAAATTGAATGGTGAAATGCAATAACAGAAAATTTCCATTTTGGATTCTCGCATGATAATAAATCTACAATTGTTTCTAATGAATCAATTGGATTTAGTGTTTCATCTAATTCTAAATACTCATCTACACTCCCTTTATTCATAAAACTGCTCCATCTCTTTTGGTGTTAACTTTCTCCATTCACCCGGTTTCAGCGTACCTAACTTCAAGTTTCCATAATCTGATCTGTGAAGTTTATCAACAAAATAACCGAACTTTTCAAACATCTTTCTTACTTGCCTGTTTCGTCCTTCTCTGATTGAAATCTTCACAAATTTTTTATCTTTTTGGTTTGTATAACTAATCAATGCCGGTTCTGTTTTCTTTCCGTCAATCACTGTTCCTTTTTCAAGTAAAAATTTAATCTTCTCATCAAGTGGTTTTGAAAGCTTCACATGATAAGTTTTGAAAATTTTACTCTTAGGATGCATCAGCTTATTGGCAAACTCACCATCATTCGTTAATAGCAATAATCCTGTAGTATCATAATCCAGTCTGCCGATTGGATAAACTTTATCTCTTATATTAATTAAATCTATTACTGTTGTTCTGTGTTTATCATCTGAAACGGTTGAAATTACTCTGGCAGGTTTATTCAGCATTAAATAAATTTTCTTTGTATTTATCCTTACTGTTTCACCGTCAACTTTAATTTTATCAGATTCTGAATTTATCAGATGTCCCGGTTCTGTTATTGTGATATTGTTAAGAGTTACTCTGCCTTGAAGTATATACTCGTCTGCTTTTCTTCTTGAAATACCATAGTTTTCCGCTATAAATTTATTTATTCTTATTTTGTCAGTCATTTAAATTTTCATCTTCTCTTTCTGATATAATTTCCGTTTCAACTTTTTCTATATCTTCCGGTTCAATTTCTCTATTTTCAATTTCCTGATTTATTTCGTTCTCTTTAAATTCATTTGGTATAAACTCAATTTGTTCTGTGGTCTGCTGTCCGTTTGTCATTGAATTGAATAATTCTATGTCTGCTTCTGTTATTCCTTCTACATTTTCATTTTTTAATATATCGTTTATCTCTTTTAACTTTGGTAAGTCTTCAAGAGAATTTAATCCGAGTATTTTTAAAAAATTTTTTGTTGTAGAATATAAAATAGGTCTTCCCGGTGAATCTGCCCTGCCGGAAATCGTTATTAAATCTCTTTCTAAAAGTGAATTCACTATGTAATCAACATTTACACCTCTTACAAATTCAATCTCAGATCTTGTTATAGGTTGTTTATAAGCAATCACCGCTAATGTCTCAATTGCAGATACTGATAACTTTTTCTTTTGTTTTTCTGTAAAAAGTTTTCCGATGTAAAATGAAAATTCTTTTCTTGTGGAAAATTGGTAACCACCTGCAATTTTTATTATTGAATATGGTTTATTATTTTCAGCAAACTCCTTGTTAAGTATATCAATTGTCTTATCAATTTCATTTACAGATGCCTTCTGCCCAAACCCATCAAGAACTTCTTTAATCTGTTTAGAAGTAATTTCTTCTTCAGAAGCAAAAATTAAAGACTCAACAATATTTTTTATTTCAATATTCATTTAATTAATTAACGCAGGTAATAATGATCTTTTTCTGATTTTAAATTTTGAATAATCATTCTTATCTACAATTAATTCTACATATCTGTCTAGTGCCATTTGTAAAACACAAAGAAATGTGCAGATAACCTCAAGTTTTTCTTTCATTTGAGAAATCAAAATTTCAAAATCAATTTCCTGAACTGTCTGCAACTTATCCATTACAAAATCTTTTTGTACTTCAGTCGTAATATCCAGAATTTCAATTGGGTGAACAACCGCAGGTTTAAAACCAATCACAGCATTTCTGTATCCTTTTATCAGATTGAGAATCGTTAAATTCTTCAGACTTTTATCCATCATAATATCAGTCTCAAATTCTTTTGGATCATTATCAAGATAACCTCTTGCATATAATAACTTTGCTTCCTGTTCAAGAATTAATAACTCATCAGATGCATCTTTAAATCGTTTATACTCAAGCAATTTTTTTACAAGTATATATCGCGGATCTTCTTCAAATCCTGATTCGTCTGCAACTTCCTGAGGAATTAACATTCTTGCTTTTATCTTCATCAGTTCCGCTGCCATTAATAAAAATTCTCCGGCAACTTCTATATCAAGTTCCTGTATATAATCTATATATCCAATAAAATCTTTTGTTATTTTTGAAATCGGAATATCGTATATATTCAGTTCATCCTCTTTTACAAAATGGAGTAATATATCAAGAGGTCCTTCAAACTCAGGTAATTTTGCATAATATTCTCTTGATTTCGGAATATATTCGGTAACACTTCCTGTATTTTCGGAAATTATTGTTTCCGTTTCGCTCATTGTTTAAGATACCTATTAATAACAGTTATTTAAATGAAATTTTGAATATATATATTTAAAGATTAAATGTATTTTCTGCCAATTTTAAAATAATGAGAATAAAAAAATTCGTTTGTTATAATTGTGGTGCTCCTAAAATTAATGAATACAAGTCACCTTATGTCGTATGTGATTATTGCGGCTCTCTTATGGATATTGATTTTACTATCGGTATGGATGTCTGGAATATTTCACCTGAAAGAACTTTAAAATACCAAAAGGGTAAATATAATTTTGAAACAAATCTCGCTGACTTGTTAAATAAAAATAAAAAAGACGAGTATTATAAAATGCAATTCGATTACTGGAATTTTTATTATAAAATTTTTCCGGAATATCTTCCTCCTTCTGTTAAGAAA
>DOWN01000236.1 GCA_003519545.1 Bacteroidota bacterium | reverse complement strand
AAATAATAGTTTCATTACTTAATCTTTTTAAAACTTAAATTTTAATCAAAATGAAAATTCAACAGTTTAAATCCGTTAATGGAACTGATTGGGAAATTATTAGCAGTAATTCTGATTCTGCTAATCCCAATTTAGTCATTATTTTTGGAAGTACCGAATTACTGAAAAATAATGTAAATGTTAATTATTTAAAAGAAAAATTTCCTAACGCAATTTTTGCAGGTTGTTCTACTTCCGGAGAGATTGCAGGTGTTCAGGTTTATGATGATACCATCATAGCAACTGCTGTAGAATTTGAAAAAACTCAAATTATTTCACACAGCATAGATATTACTTCTCCTGATGACAGTTATTCAAAAGGTGCTGAGTTGATAAAAATGTTTGATTCAAAAAATCTTAAACATGTGTTTGTTCTTTCAGACGGATTAAATATAAACGGAAGTAAACTTGTTGAAGGTATGCGTTCGGTCGCTCCTGCTGAAGTCAGTATAACAGGTGGTCTTGCCGGTGACGGTTCAAGATTTTCAGAAACATATATAATTGACGATCAGAAAAATTCCGTATCTAAAAAAGTAACGGCTGTCGGATTTTATGGCAATGATATTAAAATCGGATACGGTTCACTCGGCGGATGGGATAGTTTCGGAATTGACAGGGTTGTAACTAAATCAAAAGGAAATGTTTTATATGAACTTGATAATACTCCCGCTTTAACTTTATATAAATCTTTTCTCGGAGATCAGGCAAAAAATTTACCTTCATCAGGTTTATTATTCCCGTTAAGTATGAGAACAGATTCTGATACAACTCCGGTAGTTAGAACAATTCTCGCAATTGATGAAAATGCACAGAGTTTAACTTTTGCCGGTGATATTCCTGAAGGTGCGTATGTTCGACTAATGAAAGCAAATTTCGACAGACTGATTGACGGTGCTGAAGAAGCAGCAAAAGTAAGCGTTACAGGTAGTGATGGATCAGTTCCTGAACTCGCTATACTTATCTCTTGCGTAGGAAGAAAACTTGTTCTCAAACAAATGGTTGAAGAAGAAGTGGAAGCGGTGCAAACTGTTATCGGAGAAAAACCGATAATCACAGGTTTTTATTCTTATGGAGAAATTGCTCCGTTTATGAAAGAAGCAAAATGTGAACTTCATAATCAAACTATGACTATTACAACTTTTTCTGAAAACTAATCTTTTATGGTTGAGCAAAATTATCACAGACTTTTAAAAAGACAAATACAAAAGCATTTAAAAACAATTGATCAGGATAATCCTGAAATTCAAAATCTATTGTTTGCGGTTAGTGAAGCATATGCAAGTTTTAATAATGACCATATCCAACTTGAACGAACTCTCGACTTATCTTCAAATGAGTTATTCAAGGCAAATGAAAGACTTAATAAATATAATGAAGAACTCGAAACTAAAGTTGGTGAACGGACAAAAGAACTTGAAAATTCAAGGGCTTATCTTGATAACATTTTAAATGCTGTTGCAAATCCGATTTTTGTTAAAGATGCCGAGCATAAATTTGTTATGCTTAACGATGCTATGTGTGAACTTATCGGAAAATCAAGAAATGAACTTCTCGGTAAATCTGATTATGATTTCTTTCCTAAAGAACAGGCAGATGTCTTCTGGGCTAAAGATGAAGAAGTATTTAAAAGTAAATCTGAAAATATTAATGAAGAACTTTTAACTGATAAAAATAACATTATCAGAACCATTCTGACTAAAAAAACAATTTTTACGGATGTCTCCGGTAATGATTGTTTAGTCGGAACCATAACCGATCTCACCGACAGAAAAGAAATGGAAGAAGAATTACGTGTTAAAAATGAAATTCTAACTTCCTATTCTAATGAACTCGAAAGAATTAATAAAGAACTTGATCAGTTTGCATATATTGTATCTCACGATTTAAAAGCACCATTGAGAGCGATTTCAAATCTTTCTATGTGGATTGAAGAAGATATTGAAGATAAAATCGGAGAAGAAACCAAAAAGAATCTTGAACTTCTTCGCGGTAGAGTGCAGAGAATGGAAGATTTAATTAATGGTATTCTGGAATACTCTCGGGCGGGAAGAACTAAAACAACTCTTTCGGAATTAAATACTTATGAATTTGTTAAAGACATTGTTGATAATTTAGCACCTCCTGAAAATTTTGAAATCACAATTTCAGATGATTTACCTACGGGAAAATTTGACAAACTTGCAATGGAACAGATTTTTCAGAATCTTATAAGTAATGCCATTAAGTATAACAGAAGTGATTTTCCCACCATTTCAATTACATTTAAAAATACTGAAAAAAGTTATATCTTCTGCGTCAGTGATAATGGTAACGGAATTGATAAGCAGTTTCACGATAAAATTTTTGTTATTTTTCAAACTTTACAAGCCCGTGATAAATTTGAAAGCACAGGAGTCGGCTTGGCAATTGTAAAAAAAATAATAGAAGAAAAGGGAGGTAAAATTTGGGTCGAATCTGAAATAGGAAAAGGTGCCAAATTTTACTTTGAAATTCCAAAAAATAAATAAATAAAAAAAAATAAATAATAACTTACTAAAATGAATGAATCATTAATAAATGTGTTACTTGTTGAAGATGACGAAGTGGATGTAATGAATGTAAAACGTGCCTTCAAAAAAAATAATATAAAAAATCAACTTTTCGTTGCTGAAAATGGGCTTGAAGCACTTAATATGTTAAGAGATGAATCCGATGATAAAATTGTGCCTATGCCAAGAATTATTTTACTCGATTTAAATATGCCTAAAATGGGTGGAATTGAATTTCTTAAAGAAATACGTAAAGATGAAAGATTAAAAAATCTTTCTGTATTCGTTATGACTACTTCTAATGAAGATAATGATAAAGTTGAAGCGTATAATTTAAATGTTGCAGGTTATATTCTAAAACC
>DOWN01000017.1 GCA_003519545.1 Bacteroidota bacterium | reverse complement strand
GTCCCACTTTTTGGGGTAAGAGCAAAGTCTTGCTTCTGGGAATTTACCTACTTTAAATAACTCACTTGAAATAGCCACAAAATAATAAGGATTTTCTTTGCATATTTCTGAAAAATTATTTATCACGTCAAATTTTTGAGTATCAATGAGTCTTTTTACAATTTTTTTAAAAATTCTGAAAGTAAATGTTTTAGGATTAAATTGGTTAAGAATAGTTATACACTTACTTTCATTATAGATATTAAGATAAGTCATCGCTAACTCTACAATATCATTTTCACTAACTTTATTTTCTTTATAAGGATCATTATTTTGATTAAGTTCGTTATAATACAAACGTAACCAATTTTCCGCAGATCTAAGAAAACCCAACGCTTCTCCTTTATATTCATTAATATTTGATAATAAAGAGGCCGTATAAACATTTTCAGATCCTTCCCATTCTCCGCGTATTAATTTTTTAAAAGCAATATGTTGTACTTTTAGTTTATCTTGCAGAATTGCTATTAAATCTACATTATCTTGAAATAAACAAAGTTGTCTCTTATTTCCTGCCAATTCTTCCCCAGCTCTAATAGATATTTTAATTGCATCTTCAAATTTTTTTAATCTAAGAGCAGCTCGAAAAGCAAATTGAAGTCTATAAATCCGTACATTTCTAGAATCAATAGGGTTGTTGTCTGGTAAAAATTTATCTGAAAGTGCAATTTCAACTAGATATTCATATTTTTCTGCTTGGAGATATAAATGCGGAAGTACTTCAGATACATAAGTGTTTTGAGTTGCATATTGCTCTAACAAATTACTATAATTTGCAAAATCCTCTTTTGAAGCAAGAAATGTTTTTCTGAACCATGTTTCTGTTGGTTCATCTCTGAATTGAATAGATTCATCTAATAACCAGATTGAATGACCAAAATCAGATATAAAACTTTTTATTTCTTCGTTTGTAACATTTGAGGATTTCGATAATATATCTATAGGAATATGAGGGGGTAAACACGCTAATCCGAGACAAATTGAATCAATTTGTTTTTTAAATCCATCAGATAACTTGTCTTTAATATTTGATATAGCAACGTTTAATTGCTGTTCAATTTGATTTTCAACTGTTATTTTATTAGGACCTAATCGATTTAAAAGTTCAATAATTGAATGCTCCTCTATATTCAATGCTTTAGACTGTACACGTGGATTCCCACTTGTTAGACGGTGAAATTCCTTACCGTGTATTTCATTTGCATTTGGATACCATCTTTTTAAATTTTCTATGGTTTCGGCTTCTGAAAATTCTTTTAATTCGAATTTAGTTATTTTAGAATTTGGTTTAAGTAAATGAATTCGTTCTGTTCTACAAAAAAAAACTAATTTACATCCTTTTGGTATTGTTTCTCGAAGCAATTCATTTGCGAAACAAGGTTCACTATTTTCATAAGCTGCCATTTCTGCATTATCAGCAGCATCAATTAAAATGTATAATTTACCAGATTTATTAATTTGATTCAATGATGCTACCACATTTGTAATCCTCTGTAAGAAATTATTCATTATATCACTATTCAGAGAAGAATTTTGAACAAGTATAGGATTACATAAACCTTCTAGTGCAAGTTCATTAATGATTTGAACTAGTGCATCTCTATGTCTATGACGTGGTTCACTACGATTTCTATATCCACCATTTCCAAAACAATCGTAAGCAACACATACAGAATTTGAATTTAAAGAATCTAATAATTGCTTACACAGTACTGTTTTACCGACACCTCCTGTAGAGTGAACAATAATTGGGAATTCTGAATTTGAAATCTGATTTAAAAGTTTCTCTAATTGGTCCCTTTTTGTATACTTTTTATCATATTCCCATAGTGGAGGAGCAGGGAACAATTCTTTTTCTGATGAAATTCCAAATCTACTTAAGATATCTTCTTTAATTATTATCTTATTCGAATTTGGTAGAGTTTTTTTATGAACAAGACTTACTATACTTTCTAATTGTCCAAGATCAACGGATCCAACTATTAGTTTTGAGATATCAAATCTTAGTTTATCTTCTTGTGTAATATAATCCCCTTCATTATCTATGAAACAAATTAGTTTGCAAAAATTTGTTAATTCCTCTGTGTTAAGCTCAGTAATTTTTTCAAGGTTTTCTCTAAATCTTTTATTTACTGTTTCATATTTTGAGAGAGAACATATGTTTTTTTTTAGGTTTACAGAAATTTTTCTGTTTGTGATTATATAAAAATGAAATTTTCTTAAATCATTATTTATTTTATGTTGACTATATCTCTGAGCAAAACCATTTAGTGTCTTTTTTAAATCGCTCAATTCAAATGGTATATCATTTCTTGTAGTTGTATGCTTTAATTGATAATACTTAATCAATTCCTCATCAAAATCTTCTTTATAATATTCAGTTAAATCGATTACGTACTCACCTTTTTTTTTAACTTCTTTTGACCCTTCAATAATTATTTGGAATAATTTTGATTTTGGATACACTAATTGTAAACAACGTCTTGCTGCCCATCTATAGTGGAAGGCATCTCCCGCTCTCGAAAATGCAACTGAATCAATAAGCTTCAAATG
>DOWN01000008.1:16137-17185 GCA_003519545.1 Bacteroidota bacterium | reverse complement strand
AATTTATATAATATTAATATTAATTTAAACAAAAAACTAACCTAAATTAGCCAATTTATGAAAAAAATAATTTTACTTTGTTCAGTAATTTGGTTTGCAGTGTCTTTAAATAACGGTTTTGCTCAGGGAGATTTAAGATTAAACGAGAAAAGTAACGGTGAAGTAGCCGGTGGTTTTATCGGATATCCATCTTGGATTCTTGGAATTTCATTGGGTTCAAATCTTGCCGTTAATGATGCATACGGAAGAATAAGTGATTTATCAACATACGGAATGAAATCCGGAAGAAGTGTTGATATTAATTTTAAATACGGTCTTGGAACAAGAAAAAAATCAAGAATAACTGTTAGAGCAGGATATACCAAAATGATAAATGATGATCGTGATAGATTTTTCCTCGTTGCTCCTGTATTAATGAATCCGGATCCTCCACATTCATTTTATGATATCATCACAGGTGCTATCGGATATGAATACGTTTTCGGATCACCTTGTTGCAATAAACAAACACTCGGGATTGCTTTCACATTTAACAACATCAGTGCTCCTGATTACAACTCAGTAAGAGGAAAAATTGATGGTGCAATGAGAATCGGTATTGAACTTAATGCAGGATATGAATTTATGCTTGGAAAATCAGGTAAAACAGGATTGGCATTAGGATTCAGATATAATCAATTAAATGCTTTCAATTCATCAAATGCAACCGGCGTTAATAACTATAATTTAAATGACGGTGATGCAGCAGGTGGAGCAGGATTTTCAAGAAAAATCGGTTTATTCTCAGTAACCTTAGGTTTAAACCTATACGGAAAATAAGTGTGTTTTCATGTTTTTGTTTTTTAGGGAAACCGGTGTGATTAATTTCACACCGGTTTTTTTGTGTGTTTTTATAAAATTTTTAAAATTTGAATTTATAATTCTTATCCCTCATAAGTCTTTTCAAGAGGCTCATTAAAAAGAGGAATGTCATTCTGAGGGGGTGAAACGACCGAAGAATCTCTAATTAATTAAAGACATTTACGAGATCCTTCACTGCGTTCAGGAT
>DOWN01000008.1:556-15981 GCA_003519545.1 Bacteroidota bacterium | reverse complement strand
TTCACTGCGTTCAGGATGACATTACCGGATTTTTCACTTCTCCCTCAGGAGTCTCCCGGAGGGGACTCCTGAGCAGTAATGCTTAATCCGCAGGAGTCCTTTACAAGAGTCTCATGCGAAAGAAGGAACGTCCTTTGCATTACACTCCTGCGGAATAGGGTGAGTCTTACAGTAGGTAAATGTGAGATACCAGCGGTTGAAGTAAACACCGAATGTCATTCTGAGGAAGTGCAACGACCGAAGAATCTCAAAATGATAACAGATTTTTATGAGATCCTTCACTGCATTCAGGATGACATTACTAGTATTTGGATATATAAACAAAAATTAATTAAAGACATTTACAAGATCCTTCACTGCGTTCAGGATGACATTATCGGATTTTGTATAAATCCGCTGGATTCATTTTGAAGTTTTAATCGCTTAAAACTGATGTAGTATAACATTCAACTCTTCCTCATTTTGAATTGACATATATACCCTATATTTCTATTTTTGACATTATGAATTGCCTCAATTAAATTTTAAAATTATCGTATTTTAATACCTCTTAAATTTCTTTTCGAATTAAAATTTAAAAACTCTGAATAAATATATTTTTAAATTCATTTTCCTGTTGATTCCGGCGGTGATTTTCTACGCATGTGAAAAGAACAGCGATAACGTGATTGACGTTAATATTTCTTTCCCTACAATTTCTAATCTGACTGTTACGCCTGATACTATCTTTACTGTTTCTAACGCTCCTGTCGTCGGGCTTACCGCATCTGTAAAAGTTACTTCTGAAGATGTTATCAAAAACGTCATCTGCACAGTTATAAATTCCAAAGATTCAACTTTAGGTTTCTTTAATCTCAGGGATAACGGCTCATCTCCAGACCCTGTTGCTAATGACGGCATCTATACCGGAAATATTTCCATTGAAGGATTTACATGTCTTGCCGTTGGTAACTATAGAGTGGAAGTTTATGCGGAATCTGAACAAGGTGCATTCAGCAATGTGCTTTCAAAAGTTCAGCCTGTCAGATTTTCAAATAATGTTGCACCGGTAATTTCAAATCTTGTAATACCTGATTCAGTAGTGAGACCGACAACAGGACAGTTTGACATAACTCTACAACTCAATGCAACCGATGCAAACGGTCCATGCGATATTAACTTGGTTTACTTTGAAGCATACAGACCTTCCGGCAGTTTCATTGGTCAGATACCAATGTTTTTCAGTTCAGGAAATTTATATACATTCACAAATCCTGTTCTTCCTGCTGCTGCTGACAGTTCTTATGGTTACTTTAAATATACTTTCATGGCTATTGACAATTCAGGATTGCAGAGCAATATTATCAAAGACAGTATTAAATTCGTTAGACCTTAATTCACTTATTAAATGAGAAAACTACTTATAATTTTATTTTTATTTTCACTTTCATCTTCAGGTATCGCTCAGAATATTATTTCATATAAAAATTTTAAACTTTCAGGTTTTGATTTTTCTACACCTAAACCTCAGTCAGAAAAATTTTCAAAAATAATTCCTAATATTTCTGTCACTCCGGTTACTTCAAAATATCCTGTCAGTAATTTTTATACCGATATAATAGTAGCAGGTGATACTGTATGGTTCGCTACAGGCTCAGGTGTTATGAGAACTATAGATAACTTCAGAAATTTTCAAAGTTATTACGGACTTGATCCTTTCGGAGATGATGACATTTCAGGATTCAGTGTTAATAAAAATGTTGTTGTTACCGCAACTGCTATAAGCGAAGAGATAAGCGGTGAATCTGTCCCGACAGGAACAGGAATAAAAGTTTCAACTGATTACGGTTCTAACTGGAATGCGTTTCCACAGCCCGTTGACCAGCAATCTGATACGATAATCCAATACGGAAACAATAATATAAGATGTCTGCCAGTCGTTGTTCGTCAGCAGAATTTATCTTATGATGTTGCTATTACAAAAAATCCAAATTCAGCAAATAATTATATAATCTGGATCACATCATTCGCAGGCGGTTTAAGAAAATCAACTGACTATGGTAATACATGGTTAAGAGTTGTATTACCTCCGGATAATCTAGACAGCATTTATCCCGGCGGAACATATAACTTCACACTCGATCCGAGACTAAATCTTAATCACAGGGCATTTACAGTATTAGGCGTGGATGACTCAGTTATATATGTCGGAACTGCAAACGGGATAAACAAATCAACCGATTATGGTATCAGTTGGAGAAAATTTAATTATCAAAATTCAGGCGGTAATAATAACGGCAATGGTGTTTCAGGAAATTTCGTAGTTGACTTATATGCAATGCCTTATGGTAATCAGAAAATTATATGGGCAGCGACAAGAAGAGCAGAAGATAATAATGAAAAAAATGGTTTAAGTTATACGGCTAACGGATTCAACTGGAATTATACTTTAAAAGATGTCACAACAAACGGAATATCTTCAAAAGATTCAATTGTTTATGGACTAACGAGTGACGGACTTTACAGAGCGAAATATTTAACTTTTGACTGGAGCAGTCCCCCATTGATTTTTGATGAACAAACAAAAGATAAAGTTACAACAAAATTATTCTATTCAGGTGCTGCAATTAATGATACTGTTTATTTCGGAAGTGCTGATGGTTTGCTGAGAACAATTGAGACAGGTCTTCCCTGGGTTTCTAAATGGAAAATTTTCAGAGCAATCTCTCCAATCAATGCAAACTCAGATATTAAAACTTATGCCGCTCCAAATCCTTTTTCACCTGATGATGAAGTGGTAAGAATTTTTTACAGAACAAATAAATTTTCAGCAAAAGTTACGATTAATGTCTTTGATTTTGCCATGAATCCGGTGAGAACCGTTATTCAAAATGCAACGAGAACAGGTATGGAAGAATTATATACTCAATGGGATGGCAAAGATGACAAAGGAAGCAGAATAGCAAACGGAGTATATTTCTACAGGATAAAAATCGATAATGAAACAGAATCCTGGGGTAAAATTTTAGTGTTACAATAAAATGAGAAAAATTTTAATAATATTAATTTCAGTTTTTATAATTTCAGAAATTTCTTTCGCACAAGTTGGAAGTTATGCGGGGTCATTCTCAAGAATGGGTTTCGGTGCGAGAGGTCTCTCAATGGGCAATGCACTTGTTTCCAATATCTACGGAGATGTATCAGGATATTACAATCCGGCACTTGCAGCATTTCAGGAAGAAGGATTTTTAAATCTCGGATATACTTTTCTTTCACTTGACAGAAAATTAAATTTTGTCGGCTTTGCAAAAAAATTCAATTTGCCTAATCAACCTAAAGGCGGTGCAGGTATTTCTCTCGGATGGATAAATTCCGGGGTTGGAAATATTGACGGAAGAGATAACGATACACGTTCAATAGGAACATTAACAACTTCCGATAATCAGTTATATCTTGGAACAAGTTTTTTACTTTCAGAAAAATTTGCAGTCGGTATAGGTTTTAAATATTACTTATCAAAACTATACGAAGAAGTAACTGCAAACTCAATTGCATTTGATTTCGGTGCTGTTCTCAAAGCAAGCGATGATCTTGCATTCGGTTTATCTGTGAGAGATTTAGGTGCTAAATATGAATGGAACACATCGAATATATACGGAAGTGTATTCGGAAATACAACTGAAGATAAATTTCCGACACTGATAAATTTCGGTGCATCATACAGATTGCCAAAGGGAATCGGCTCGGTTTCACTCGAGTCACAGATGATTATGATACCAAAAAATAAAGATAATACAAACCCTGACAAAAAAAATGAATTCGGTCTTAAAGTTGGCGGTGAGATTATCGTAAATGAATATTTTAAATTCAGAGGCGGAGTTGACAGAATTAATTTTTCAAATGAAGATTTCGCGGGAAACTTAATTCCCTCGCTCGGAGTTGGATTTTATAAAAACTTTTCCGGTTCAATGAAACTCGGGCTTGATTATTCATTTTCCCTTGAACCATTTACACACAAGCCTGTCCAGAATATTTCTGTAGGTTTTAAATTTAAATAATATTAAGTTTATTAATGAAAAAAATTTTTGTAATCATATTTTTATTATCTGTTTCCCTGAATAATTCATTTGCACAAAACGACGGTACGGCAAATACAGGTCTTTCTTTTCTGAAACTTGGAGTCGGTGCTCAGTCAATCTCTATGGGTGAGGCATACTCACCTATATCAGAAGATGCAACAAGTATTTATTATAATCCTGCGAGATTATTTTTCGGTTCAACAACAAATGTATATCTTGCACACAATTCTTCAGCAACTGACTTCACTAATGATTTTATTGCTTTTAAAACTTCAGGCACTAAATGGGCTATAGGATTCGGTGTTCAGAGGGCTGCTGTGAATGATATTGAAATCAGAGAAATTCCCGGTGCTCCAATTGGAAAGTTTAATGCGGAAAATTTATCAATCGGTTTATCCGTAGGTTTCCGCTTCAGTTCTACAATTACACTCGGAGTTACATCAAAATTTCTATATGAAAAAATTTACGTGGATGATGCTTCAGGTTTAGCGTTTGACATTGGTGCGGCGTATGAAAAAAATAATTTTTCGGCGGCATTTGTTCTTACAAATCTCGGAAATGTAAATGAACTTAGAACAGTCGCAACAAAACTACCATCCGCAATAAGGTTTGGTGTCGGTTATAAATTCGGAAAAGGTGATTTAAAATTCCGTTCATCTGCTGAAGGATATCAGGTATCAGACGGCGGAAAATTTCATATACACACAGGTCTTGAAGCAGGTTACAAAGATATGTTTTTTGTAAGAGCAGGTTTTCAAAGCAACTATGAAAATAAAAATTTCACTGCCGGAGTCGGGTTTAAATACAACGCGTTCACACTTGATTATTCGTACGTTCCTTATAAATATGCATTTTCAAACAGCAACACATTTTCTCTCGGTTTGAATTTTTAAGTTTGAATTTTAAAATTTAAATTTTATAAAGGATTACATACTTCAATATGTAATTCCCTTCCCTAAATGCCGTTAACTGAAACTTTAAATAATCCGGCTTATAAAAAATATTTTTTGTTTTTTATATTCCTGTTTCTTGTTGCGGTTAAATTGCCTTCAATTTTAACCAATGATATGCAGCCCTGGGACGAGGGTATGTATGCCGTCAGGGTTCTTGCAGTTCATGAGTTCGGTGCTTTTCTTAATCAAAGTGAATATTCAGTCGGCGGATTTTATTCCGCTTCCCATCCTCCTTTACTTATTTGGATAGGTTATATTTTTTCCTTGATAGCGGGAACAGATGCTTTTGTTTTTAAGATTATCATATTCATTTTTTCCCTTTTATGTCTTTGGCTGATAATAAATATATCCCGGATTGTTTTTGATTTGAAAACGGGATATCTCGCCGCGATGCTCTTCACCGTTAATATTTTATTCCATGTTTTTTCCAAACGTTTCCAGTTTGATATTCCATATATCTTTTTCATATTATTATCGTTTTACTTTTTTCTTAAATACGCCGATAACCCAAAACTTAAATATTTAATTTTTTCAGGTATAAGTTTCGGACTTTGTCTTATGGTAAAAATTATTGTTGGCGTTTTTATTCCGATTGTAATTATAACTTTTGTTCTGATTAAATATAAAACTCTTAAAATAAAATTTTCTCATTTATTTCTGTTCGTTTTTACAGGACTTGTAATTGCTTTGCCCTGGCATATTTATATGATAATGAATTATGGAAATGCTTTCCTTGAATACTTTATCGGCTTTCATATTTTCTCACGTGCTTTTACAGGTGTGGAAATGAATGTAAAAGGTTCGGGAATTTTTTATCACATAAATTATCTTATGTCTATACTTCCTGTAGCGGTATTATTACTATTTGCTTTTATAAATGATATTAAAAATTTTAAATCCATTCCGCTAAAAAAATTTTTTATATGGGTTTGGTTTATGACAGGACTTGTTATAATTAGTTTTTTCAGGACTAAACTTGAAGTGTATGGATTTTTTATTCTTACCCCGGGAGTAATTCTCATTTCTAATTATATATTTAACTATCAAAACAAAAATAGATTTTTCTCGTCAGTTATTTTGTTTTTCTTATTGTTGAATATCTTCTGGTTTGCGACTGAATCTCTCAGACCGCAATTTAAAAACTATCTCGTCTCAGATGAAAAAATTATTATACTTACAATACTTTTTATATCAGTTATCTTGATATATGCAATTTGTTATTTCGTTTCGGCTAAAATTAATTTATCCAAAACACTTGTATATGCCGTTATAATTTATTTTTTCGGGTTTAATATTTATTATTTATTCAATCCGCCGGAATGGGATAATAATTACATTCTCAGCGGAATAAAGGATAAAGTATTTGAAAAATATGATGAGACAGAGAATTTATATTATGTCGGAAGTAATTATAAACATAACGCACAATTAAGTTTTTATTTTAACGGAGATGATCTGAACTGGGATAAACATAAATATAATTTTTTACTGATGGATACGAAATATAACAAAGAGTTAACAAAATTTGAATTATCCAATACTTATAAAAAAACTTTTCTCATAGTTGAAAAAGACGGGATCAACAGAGTTGACTATCCTGAAAGTAATCAATTTATACCCGAAAATTTTAAACTGATAGAAAAATCTCCCGGATACGAACTTTACTCTAATTTTTAAAAATGTTTGATATAATAAGATGTGAAAATATTGAAAAGGATATTGAGTGGCTTGAGTTTTTAAGGAATCAATATAATATTTTTTTCGATCCGGATTTTTTGAAATACAATGACGTATTTAATAAAGATATTAAATGGCATAATTTAAAAATCAGGGATTTAAAAACTAATAAGATACTTGCTATAATTCCCGGCTGTGAAAAAAATATAAACGGCGAAAAAACTTTTTTCAGTTGTGATGGAGTAAGTTTTGCCGGATTTCTCTGGAAAAACAGAGCTGATGCTACAAACTATATAAAAGTTTTACCGGAGTTTAAAAATTATATTAAGCAACAGGGATTTAAAAGATGTCTCATTAAAGGAATGCCTTTTCTTTATAAAAATACTCCTGATGAAGAAATTGAATATTCCTTTTTAGAATCAGGATTTCACATTTCATCTTATGCAATAACGAATATAGTTCAACTTGACGGATTTGATTTTAAAAATATTTCAGGTTCAAAAAAAAGATCAATAAATAAATCAAAACAAAATATTACTGTATCATCTGAACTTGATATAACTTCAAAGGATGAATTTGCAAAGTTTTACAGAGTTTTAAAAGTTGACCGGAATCAAAAAAATATTAATCCGACACATTCACTCGAAGAACTTGAATATTTATATAACAATTTAAGGAAAAGAGTTATTTTATTCTCTGCTGAAGTTGAGGGAAAAATTGCCGGTATATGTGTACTTTTTTGTGTAACCGACAATGTTGTGTTGAATTTTTATCTCGCTCAGGAAGAGATTTTCAGTAAATCAGGAGTTCCTGAAAATATTCTTTTTGAATCTATTATGTGGGCTAAATCTAAAGGATATAAATACTATGACATTGGTACATCAAGTGTGAACAATAAACTATCAGAAGGATTATTTCAGTTTAAAAAAACTTTTCTCGCAAACGGATTTTTAAGAAAAAATTTTGAATTAAATTTATAATGACAATAAAAAATAAAAAAATATTACTTACAGGAGGGGCTGGGTTTATAGGCAGCACTCTTGCCGAAAAATTATACAAAGATAACGAGATTTTAATTTATGATAATTTTTCAAGAAACTCTCTTCAATACAGAAAAATTGATTTATCAAAAATAAAAATTGTAAAAGGAGACATTCTTGATTTTGAATTGCTTAGAAAAACCTGTGAAGAATTCAGACCGCAAATTGTAATACACCTTGCGGCAATTGCCGGAATTGATACAGTAATTTTGAATCCCATAAGAACAATGGATGTAATTGTTACGGGAACGTTTAATATTTTAAAAGCACTCGGTAAGTATTCTTCCAAACTTGAAAGAGTAATTGATTTTTCAACAAGTGAAGTTTTAGGTTCTTATGCATATAAATCAACCGAGAAATCTAATACAAATCTTGCACCTGTTGGTGAAGCAAGATGGACTTATTCAATAAGCAAAGTTGCAGGTGAACATCTTCTTCACAGTTATTATAAAGTTCACGGTTATCCTTCCGTAACAATCAGACCGTTTAACATATATGGTCCCGGTCAAGTGGGTGAAGGTGCGATTCAGATTTTTATTAAAAACGCAATAAAAAATAAACCTATTGAAATTCACGGTGATGGAGATCAGATTAGATCATGGTGTTATGTTGATGATATGATAAATGCAATTTTTATGTGTCTCACAAATAAAAAAGCAGTCGGTGAAATTTTTAACATAGGAAATCCTAAAGGTACTATAACAATTTCTTCTTTAGCGGAAAAAATTATCAGACTTTGCAAATCTAAATCTAAGATTAAATATATTCCAAAAAATTATGTTGATGTGGAGCTTAGAATACCGAGCATTGAGAAAGCACAGAGTCTGCTTGGCTTTCAGCCAAAAACTGATTTGAACGAAGGGATTATAAAAACTTATAAATGGTATAAAAAATATTGAATTATTTTTTTCTTGCGGGCGGTGTAATGGGGTTAGAAAATCTCAGATTTTTAAGCGATTCAAATCTGAAACCGTCTTTAGTAGTTTTTTCAAAAGATGAAGAAATAAAAAACTTCTGCCATGAAAATAATATTGAATTTAAAGAACTCTCTAATGATTCATCAAACTCAAAAAACATTTCTTCACTTACAGAGGTTTTAAAATCTTATGATTTTGGAATCTGTTCAGGTTTTATGCAAATTATTCCCGGAGAAATAATTACAACAGTAAGAAAAGGAATTTTTAATATTCATTGCGGTAAACTCCCTGATTACAGAGGAAGAGCACCAATCTCAAGAACTATTATGGACGGATTAATAAAACTTACCGTCACAATACATAAAATGGATGAAGGAGTTGATTCAGGAGATATACTTGATGAGGAGACCGTCTTAATTGATGAGATGGATAATGTTAATGATGTGTATAAAAAAGCAACACTTGCAGCATCAGAATTAATTGTTAAAAATCTTGAAAAAATTAACTCCGGTAAATATAAATTATCTCCTCAGGATTTATCTATCAAACCAAAAGCAAATTTAAAAATTACGAAAGAGGAACGTAGGATAAAATGGAGTGAACCGGTTGAAGTTATTTACAATCAGATTCGTGCTTTAACATATCCATATCCCGGTGCTTTTTTTATTTTTAACGGAAAAGAATTTATTATTGATTCTGCAATAAAATCTGCGGATTTTAAAAATGAAATGGAAAAAGAAAAAAGTTTGTATGGGAATAATAATTCGTTAGCGATAATCAAAAATGTTTCCGGTAATGGTGTTCAAATTGATTTTTTCTCGGGGAGTTTACTGATAACAAAAATCAGAGATGAATCTGATTTTTCAATTTTTAATATAGGTGATAAAATAGAATGATAATAATAGATTCACATATACATATCGGGCAGTGGTCAGAAATTTTTTTCAATTATAATTCAACTGTTGATGAAGCGATAACTGTAATGAAAAAAGCAGGTGTATCTGCCGCTGTATGTATGCCTGCCGATAATGAACAAAATGAAAAATTATTTAACGAAGTAATTAATAATCAAAATTTTAAATTTTATTTTAACGCCTGGATAAATCCTGAAGATAAAATACTTGACGGATTTCTGGATAAACATTTAAAAAATATTTCATTATTCAAAATTCATCCTTCAATTCAAAGAAAAAGAATAACTGATGAATCTTATGATAAATATTTACAGATAGCAGCAGAGAATAAAATTCCTGTTATTGTGCATTGTGGAAGATGGCAGGATATTGCAAGTTATAAGTTTTGTCTTGAAGTATCATTGAAATATCCGGAACTGATAATTATTCTGGCACATCTTGGAGGTGATACACCATCTCTATATTTAGAATGTGCATCAGAAGTTAAAAAACCTGAATATAAAAATGTTTATCTCGGAACAGAATCAGTAAGAGAATTTAAGTTTGTTGAGCAGGTGATAAATAAAGCCGGAGCAGAAAAAGTAATTTTCGGCAGTGATTATAACTTATGCCTTCCACAGACATTTATACCTGTAATTGAAAATATAGACATATCTGCCGGAGATAAGGAATTAATCTTCAGCGGGAATATATTAAGGTTGTTAGGATTTAAAGATTAAATAATAGTTTTAATTTTTCAAATACTTCATTTTTTTGAAACTTATTCAATTCTCCTAATTTTTTTGAAATCATACTTTTTTCTAACGTTGCTATTTTGTGAATCCTTATGACCGAACTGATTTTTAGCCCGATTGCTAAATAATCTTTAATCAATATATCATATATAGAGTTATAAATTTGTCCTGTAATTCTGCAAACCAAAATATCATTATCTTCAGAATCTACTAAAACCAATGCTCGTCTTTTTTTAATTTCTGAGATATTTGAAAATGGAAAATTTAACAATATTATGCCACCATACTTATAATTATTCATCATAAACATTATCAATTTCAGAATAACCTTTATAAAATTCCTCTTTCACTCTATCATTCATAAATTTTTCTTCATCAATATTAATTGCTTTATCTTTAAATAATAAAATCACTTTAACGTTTTCTTTCTTATCATTATAAGGTAAAAGATTATCAGGAATTTTAATTGTATTATTTTCTATGACTGAAATAAATTCGACTGCCTTCATTTTTTTAAAATTTACTGAATTGAATTCAATATAAATATTATCAATTTTTTATCTAAACTGAAATATAATAAACAATAACCCAAAAATATTACATTTAGCACCACAGAATTTTGCTGGTATGCCTATGGACTTTGTTAATATGCACCGGAAATTCGGATATAATTCACGGCTCATAACTTACTATAAAAATACTTTAAACTTTCCCGAAGATATTTCTCTTCACTTGCCAACTCATACAGGAAAACTTGCTAAAAAATGGAGAGACAGTAAAATTCAGGAAACTCCTTCTTATTCTGTTAATAAAGAGGAACTTAAATATTATTCGGCTAAAAATCCTCTTGAATCGGTTTATTTCAGTTTGCGTGATTTTAAAAACGCAAAGAAAATTAATAAAGCGATAAAAGAATTTAATTTAAATGAATATGATATTTATCATTTTGACGGAGGAATGGATTTATAGCGTGATTGCCGCTTTGCAATTTCTTTAAAAGAAAAAAAGAAAAAAATTGTTTGTTGTTATTTCGGAAGTGATCTGAGAACAAGAGGTATTTTTAAAAAAATGGATGAAATTTCGGATTTGAATTTGACGGTAGAGTTTGATCATCTTAAACTTCATAAAAATATTAATTATATTTTTTTTCCATTTGATGAATCAGAATTCACTCCAAAACCAAGAAATAATTCAAAACTGAAAATTGTTCACTCTCCTACAAACAGGCACTTTAAAGGCACAGATAAAATTATTCCCATAATTGATGAAATAAAAAATGAAAGACAGATTGAATTTCTTTTACTTGAGAATCTGCCACGAGATAAAGTTCTCGAAATAAAATCAACGTGTGATATCGCTATTGATCAGGTCGGAGGTGAGTCCGGAGGCAGCGGTTACGGAAAAAATTCTCTTGAGACACTTGCAATGGGAATATCTACAGTTACTGAGTTTTCAGATGATTACTTAAAATTTCTCGGAGATAATCCTTTTATTAATTCAGATATATCAAACTTAAAGAATAATTTGTTAAAACTTATTGATAATGATACTTTAAGAAATGATATTTCTAAAAAAGGAATTGAGTGGATTAAAAATACTCATTCATTTGAAGCGGTTAATAAAAGTTTATTAAACTTATATTCTAAATATAATATTTGCTAAAGGTTCATCTTAAATCTTTATTTTCACAGTCGGTATTTTACGGACTCGGATTGATTCTTAACCGTTCAATCGGGATTTTGTTATTACCTTTATACACCGCTTTTTTCACATCAAACCAACTCGGTGCTTATGCTCTGATTTATTCACTATGGCTGTTTATAAATGTGATTTATCTTCTCGGAATGGAAACTTCCTTTCTGAAATTTTTTATAGATGCTAAATCTGATGAAGATAAATCTGAAGTATATTGTAATACATTATTAACTGTATCGGTTACTTCCATATTTTTTTCAATAATTATTTTTTTATCCGCCGAATCAATTGCAAGCCTTATAAACTTTGAAAATTTTTCAGAAGGAATTTATTTGGTGAATCTTCTTGCAATTGTTCTTTTTTGTGATGCTCTCTATCGCTTTCCCCTGTTGCTTTTACGGGCGGAACAAAAAGCAAAAATTTATTTCCGGCTAAATATTATAACCATTATTTTAAATTTATTTTTTAATTTTTATTTTATTGCGGTATTAGATAAAGGTGTTGAATCAATTCTTATCAGTTATCTCATTTCCTCTTTTTTTACTTTTATAATTTCTCTTTACGTAACGAGGAATTTTTTAAAACCATCAGTTTCAATTAAGGTTATAAAAAAACTTTTACAGTTTGGTAATAAATTTATATACATCGGATTACTTATAATATTAATAGATCAGTCCGATAAATTTTTCTTAAAATATTTTTTTGACGAAAGCACAACGGGAATTTATTCCGCCATTTCAAGGCTCGCCGCTGCTATGGGAATTTTGATGGCTACTTTTAAATTTACATGGACTCCTTACTTTCTCAATCTTGAAAAGACTGAAGAAAATAAAAATGCGATATCAGATATTTTTACTTATTTCATTTTTTCAGGAATGTTTTTGTGTTTAATATTTTCTTTTTTTATTCCCGTAATTGTCAGTTTTAAATTCGGAAATTTTTCTTTCATAAATGAGAATTACTGGATTGGTTTGCCAATACTTCACATATTAATTTTGGCTTTCTTATTTTCAGGCATTTTTACCTTTCTGAATGTCGCTCCTTTTTTTTCAGATAAGACTTATTTACTTTTAATCATAACATTTATTGGTTTTGTTTTAAATATTTCACTTAATTATTTTCTCATACCATTATTTGATATGTGATGTGCTGCATATTCGTTACTTTTTACATATCTTATTATGTCAGTATTAATATTAATTCTCTCACAAAAAATATATCCTATAAAATATAAATACAGCAAAATTTTGATACTTTTAGCGTCAGGGTGTTTATTTTTATTTATAAATCCATTGATATATGTTACTCCGGCTTTAAAATTCGCCTTAAATATTGTTTTTATAGTACTTTATCTCGTATTATCCAGATATTTGGTAGGTATAAAATTAAATCAAGTAAAATCAATACTTAGACGCTCTACTTAAAGCAACACTTTAGATTTTTCCCTCTTGACATTTAAATCTAATATAGTTAAGTTAGTGGAAAATTTTTAGTATGAAAAATATTTTTTTATCAGTTTTCTTATTAATTCTTTCAATCCCTGAAAACACCTTTTCACAGGCATCAGGCGAACCAGAGAAAAATAATTCAATATCCTCAATAAACAACGATAACTTTAGAGTTACAAACGAATACGAGATGGACGTAGAGTCATTTCTCGGAATGTTTGACGGAGTTATTTCAGAGGAATTAATTTATTCTATTGATGAAAATCTTCCTGAAAATCTTGTAGTAATAAATTACGGAGTCGGAGATTTTGACGGTGACGGAAAGTTAGATGTTGCCGTTTCTCTCAGAGATGAAACCTGCACCGGAAAATGTTATAAAGTGATGCTTATGATTAATGATGAAGATATGGCTTATAAGACTGTCGGCGAACTTTACGCAGACTGGAAAGATACTCCATATGATGTAGGTTTTAATATCGAAGACGGTTTGTGTTTAATTACATATCGTGAAGGTGAAAAATGGAAAAGTTCATATTACAGATATAATAACAGTACAGGTTTAAGAAGAGTAAATATGGAATTAACCGAATAAGAGTTTATTGCCAAAAACAATAAAACTACCCTTTCTAAAAACAAATCCCGGTAAGTTGCTCTGCCGGGATTTTTTTTTGTCAAAAAAATTGCTCTGCGAATTTATTGAGTCCAATCCGTAAAAATACTTCACAACGATTTGTATGAGTCAAATCAGTAAAAAAGCTTCACCACGAATCCCGCGGAGCGGGACAGGTTAACACGAATTTAAACTATTTACACAAACTTTACATCTTCATTCCACCAGAAGTCTCATGTAATGAACTCCTTCTCTCCTCTCCAGCAGAAATCTCATGCAATGAACTCATACGAATAATTCCCCTCTCCCGCAGGGGTCTCCTGAAAGGGACTCCTGCGAATAATTCCCCTCTCCCGCAGGAGTCTCCTGAAAGGGACTCCTGCAAATAATTCCTCTCTCGCAGGAGTCTCCTGTAAGGAACTCCTGCGAAATGAAAATTTTTAATCGTTTTGGGCTGATTCAATATTATCAAATCATAAAACCATATTGTTCATTTAATTATTGATATAAAATAATTAAATTAAAACTCCTCAGTTATTTATTTAAAAACTCAGTTTAAAAAACCAAAATATATTAAATATGAAAAAACTATTTACTATTCTTTTTTTCCTTTTGATAGTAAAAGGAAACGTAAATTCACAGGTATTATTCAATGAAAACTTTGCATATACCGCAGGTGATTCAATTCAAGCACATGGTTGGATTACAAATACAGGTACAACTAATCCATTACTCGTATCTACTCCCGGATTAATTTTTTCCGGATTTCCAAATTCAAACATCGGAAATTCTTTAATCTTAAGACCTACCGGTTATGATGCGTGGAAAGGTTTCAATCAAGACAGCACAGGTGCAATTTATACTGCTTTTATGGTTAGAATTGATTCAGCAAAAGGAACAGGTGATTACTTCTTTGCTTTATTACCTTCAACATCAACAACAAACTACACAGCGAGAACTTATGCTAAAGATACAACAGGTGGAATTTCATTCGGTATCAGCAGAGGTACAGTTGCTTCAGGAATTGGCTGGTCATCAACAACATTCAATTATGGTACTACTTATTTATTGGTTGTAAAATATAACTTCATTGTCGGCACAACTAATGATGAAGTTAGTTTATATGTATTTAATACTACTGCACCATTAACAGAGCCTGTAACAGCGACAGTTGGTCCTGTTCCTTCAACTGCAGGAGACGCAGTTAACATCGGAAGAGTTGCCGTTAGACAAGGAACTGCAACAGTTGCACCTTATCTATATATAGACGGATTCAGAGTTACCAAAACTTGGGCTGCAATCGTAACAAATGTACAAACAACAAGCACAGTTGCTGAATCATTTAAATTATCACAAAACTATCCTAATCCATTTAACCC
>DOWN01000008.1:0-268 GCA_003519545.1 Bacteroidota bacterium | reverse complement strand
GTATATTTTTATAAACTTGAGTTCTTCGGAAATGACGGAAAGTTTTTCACTGATATGAAAAAGATGATGTTGATTAAATAAATTATTTTAATATTTAATTCATTAATTATAAGAACCCGGTTGTAATACATAGCCGGGTTTTTTATTTAAACTGTATTTTTTTTTCTTTTTATTCAGAAATTCTGTTATTTTTCTTTTTATCCATTCTTTCTGAACAAAATATTCCGTTTTATCAATTTTTTTAAACAACAGTTCAACTCCTTCCACA
>DOWN01000360.1:1063-4071 GCA_003519545.1 Bacteroidota bacterium | reverse complement strand
GTATGAGTATGTCTTAGTTAGTACCTATCCATTTTGTCATTGCGGGCTTGACCCGCAATCTAAATAGTCAATCCTCCCTCCCGCAGTCTGACATAAACATATCCCTCAATGCGACAAAAAAACCATAAAGAATCACATTTTTTAAATTCTTTACAAATAAAAAAAAATAAATTTATTCCCATTTATGTTTCCCCTTTTATTTTTTATCTAATAAACTTAATTTTAATCATTAATAAATTAATTTTTTTAAATGAAAAAAATATTCTTTTTTATTTTGATTTCACTGATTTCTGCTGATGTATTTTCGCAGACTTTAGTCGGATCTTATCCTTTCCCGCTCGTAAACAGATATAATTCTTTTTACGGAATGACTTTAAAAAATGACACTCTATTTGTCGGAAGCGGAACCGCTTCTTCAATTTACAAAATCTCTAAAACCGGACAAATCCTTGATAGTTTCGCTGTTCCATACAATTTCAATCAAGGACTTGCTTGGGACGGAACCGGATTTTGGATTGCTTCAGCATTCAGAAGTGGTGGAGCGAGAATTTACAAAGTTGACAGATTCGGTGCAAGAATGGATAGTATCTATCTTGACCCCAGAGCAGAAGGTATTGCAGGTCTTGTAAGAGATGGAAACGGTATGTGGTTTTGTACTTATTATCCTGATTTTCCAACATACCCGTTTGCCAAAGCGTATAAAGTTGATTTTACTACAAAACAAATTGTTGATTCGATTCCTTTATACGGAAAACAATGCCAGGGAATTACTATCAAAGGTGACACTATAATATACGTCTCAGATAATTTTCAGTCTGACCAGGAAAGAATTTACGGTTACAGAAAAGCAGTTGGCGATACTGTATTTTCTTTTGCTGCTCCCGATCCGGATAATGACTGTGATCCGAGAGGTATGGCTTGGGACGGACAAAACTTGTATTTAATTGCTAACAGAATCGGGAATAATATTGGTCAGTTCAGAACTTTATATAAATACACTCTTTCTGGTGCAGGAAATCCAACTATAACAACTCTTCCGGCAACAAGTCTTAATATTGGAAATGTTATCATTAATCAAACGGGAAGTCAAAACCTGCAAATTAATAATGTTGGTACGGCTCCTTTGATAATTTCTTCAAGAACTTTTAATAATCCAAGATTTTCAATCACTCCGAACAATGTTCCGGATACTATCAATGCAGGACAATTTAAAATTTATAATGTAAATTTTTCACCTATTGCTTTTGGAAATGACTCTGCCGTATTGTCAATTGCAAGTAATGACGGAGGAACACCTATAAAGACTGTCAGAATTTACGGAAAGGGAATTCAGAACGGAAGTTTTATTTCTATGTCAGCAACGAATTATAATTACGGTAATAGAAGAATAAAATCATTAAGCGGATATACATTTACGATTACAAATCAAGGATCAGCACCATTACAAATTTCAGGTGCGTCTTTCAATTCACCTTATTTTAAAGTTGATACTGTCGGTAAACCTTTCCCGATTCAAATTGATACTCAAAGAACTTATCAAATGAGAGTTTGGTTTAACCCTTCTGAATTTGGTTTACTCAATACAATTGTAAGAGATACACTTAAAATAAATTCAAATGCTGTTAATCAAAGTGCGGGAGTTCTCACTTTTTCAGGTACCCCAAGAGATACTAATTCAAATGTCGGATTAATCTGGTGGGAAGGTGTTGTCCCTGATAATCCGTTCACTTCCGCAGATGATTTATCAATAAAATCTCTTAAACAAATTAACGATGTTAATGGTGACGGTGTGAATGATATTATTGCAACCACTGATAATTATTACACACTTTGTTTTAACGGTAACGCTTCAGTAACTGCTGATGTTCTATGGGCTTTTAATACAGGTACAAATAACAATAATTCAGGTTCAGTGCCTTATGACGATGCTATGCAAGTGAGAACTGATGTTGATGGTGACGGTATTCAGGATGTTGTAATAGGATGTGCCGGCGGAAATGAATTTGTCTATACTCTTTCCGGAAGAACAGGTAAAGTAATTTGGGCTTATGGTGATTCTATCAATTTCTCAAACGGTGATATTAACGGTATTGATGTGAGAAAAGATTATAACGGAGATGGTGTGAATGATGTGCTCGCATCAGCAAGCGGACAAGAAGGTGCTACTCCGGGAAGAAGAACAGTGTTCTGTTTAAATGGAATTAACGGAAATGTAATTTTCCAATATCCACTTTCAACTCCTTTCTTATATTCTGTAATCTCTATGCCAAACGGTGGAGCGATTGCAAACAATAATAACGGCGGACCTTATTTTGTGAACGGCTTTAATAATTCCGGTGTGGGAACCTGGACTTTTAATTCAACCGGAAATATTTATAATATGAAACAGATTAATGATATCAACGGTGATGGTCAGGCAGATATACTTGCTTATGCTGATTCTGGAATTTTATTCGGTTCAATGACTGCGATTAACGGAGCAAATGGAAATTTAATCTGGAGAAAAGGATTTGGTCAAAAAGTTTTCGGACAGATTTCAATATTCCCCGATAATATTTCTTCAATATTCTCCGGTCCGAGAATTTTATACAAAATAGATAACAGAGATGGTGCTGAAATTTGGAATGCCACTTTAGATAACACTTACATTCTTGGTGCTGCTATCGTAGGAAGAGTAAATTCAATTTTCCCGGATGCTGTGGCAGCAACAACTTTAGGTAATAAAGTATATATATTAAGCAGTACCGGTCAAATTTTATTTACTTATGAGTTTGGTTCGGGAGGTAACAGCACGGCAGCAGAAAGAGTTACCGGATTAAAAAATATTAATCCAATGCAACTTGGAATGAATAACTCAGATGAGATAGTTGCAGGTTCACGTGATGGAAGAATAATTTGTTTCTCAGGCGGTTGGTATCTTGAAGGAAATGTAAATCCTGTTTCAAATGTTATTCCCGATAAATTTGTTTTATCTCAGAATTATCCGAATCCATTCAATCCTGAAACAA
>DOWN01000360.1:0-879 GCA_003519545.1 Bacteroidota bacterium | reverse complement strand
AGCGGAGTTTATTTTTATAAACTTGATGCGGGTAATTTTACTGAAACAAAAAGAATGTTACTTGTAAAATAAAAATTACTAAACAAAGGGATTCCTTAAACTGAAATCCCTTTGATTTTGTTATCATCTTAAATAGATCTTAAAATTAAAATAAATTAAATATGAAATTAACAAGAAATGCTTCAGCCGAGTGGCTTGGCGGAGGTTCCGACGGTAAAGGAACACTTACAACACAGAGTAAAACTTTAGATAATACACAATATTCATTCAAAAGCAGATTTGAATCGGGAACAGGCACAAACCCTGAAGAATTAGTTGCCGCTGCACACTCCGGATGTTTCTCAATGAAATTAAGTTTTGTAATTGGAGAGATGGGATTTAAACCTGAGTCAATAAACACAGACTGCAAAATCACTTTTGAAGACGGAAAAATTGTAAACAGCCATCTTGAAGTTAAAGTTAAAGCACCGGGAATGTCACCTGAACAATTTGCAGAAGCAGCAGAAAATGCAAAAGCGAATTGTCCTATTTCACTGCTCCTCAATACGAATATAACAATGAACGCCGAACTCATAGGGTAATAAATATGATTTATTCAAAATCATTAATTTATAGAATTGATTATCTAATCCGTTTTTAGTATTTTTGAGATTATTTGAAAATGAGTTCGGATAAACCCGAAAATAAGCGTTCTTTAAAGGATTTATTAACTAATCCGGTTATAAAATCAGATAGCAAGGCGATGCAATATTCCGGTCTTGGAATTCAACTTGCCGGTACTATTTTGATTTTTGTTTTTATCGGAATCTGGTTAGATAAAAAATTTGAAACTAAATATATTTTTACTTTAATTCTCGCATTTGTAGGTTTCGCAGGTGG
>DOWN01000143.1 GCA_003519545.1 Bacteroidota bacterium | reverse complement strand
TTAACCGTATGAATATTTTTAAAACAAAAATTTTTGCTCCCTGATTTTTTGAAATTATTAGAGAAATAATCCAGAGCCCTCCCCAAAGTCCAAAACAAATTGAAGATACTGCAATAGAACCCGAAACTGTCATAACCTGCAGCACAAGAAAAAGCAAAATTATTTTATTTAACTTATCTATCAAATTTAAAATTATTAATTAAATTATCTCCTTAATCGTTTTGTGAACGGATGAAATAATATTCCTAATTTTCGTATTATCTCATTTTTCTGTTCGTGTAATTTAGGATCAAAACTCCAATTGCTTTGTTTTACCAATTCAGTCATAACTTTTGGATGAGTTCCATTAAATTTTTTTAAATGCCCTAACTCATCGTAATTTGTTATCCTGTTAATTTTTTCTTTAACCTCTTCCTCTGAATTATATAATAACTCAAAGTCTCTTCGTTTTTTAATTAAAGTTTCCGGAGGTCTAACCCACCCATAATGATATATTTCCGCTTTTATATCTTTTGATTTTATTTTTTCCCCATTACGGTATTTGAAGTCCAAAGCATCACCCCATGAAACAATATCATCTTTACGTTTTATAATTCTGACTTCTCTTATATACCATTTCCTATAATTATCCTGATAATAATCATAACTTCCGTAAAAATGTTTATACCAAAATCTTAATCCGTCAACTTTTTTATTATCTTTAAATTTATGCATTGATGACATTACCTCTTCATAATATTTCTCGTGTAAGACCTCATCACTCTGAATATAAAAACACCAGTCGCCTTTGCAGTGAGATAATGCACGGTTTGTTTCTACTGATAAAACTAAACCATTTTTTAAATTCATATCCCATTTGGACTCAATAATTTTTATTTTCTCAGAATTAATAGACTTAATTATTTGAAGTGTCTCATCCTGTGAATCTCCAACATTTACTATGAATTCATCACACAGGGGTAAAACTGAAAGAATTGCTTCCTTGAAAGGATAACCATAAATAACACCGTTTCTAATAATAGTAAAACCTGAAACAAACATTTATTTTATTTTTTTTCTTCGCTCATAAACTGAATTTCATATAATTTTTTATACACACCATTTAATTCAATTAATTCTTTATGATTTCCGGTTTCAACTATTTTTCCTTTATCAAGAACAATAATCTTGTTTGCCATTTTAATTGTAGAAAGCCGGTGTGCAATTACGATTGAGGTTCTGCCTTGCATCAAATTTTTAATCGCATTCTGAACCAACAATTCTGACTCTGAATCAAGTGAAGATGTTGCTTCGTCTAAAATCAATATAGGCGGATTTTTCAACAATGTTCTTGCAATTGAAATCCTTTGTCTTTCGCCACCTGATAATTTTTGCCCTCTGTCTCCGATTATTGTATCATAACCTTCTGGAAGTTTACTTATAAAACTATGAGCATTGGCATTTTTTGCGGCGTTAATTATTTCTTCAAGTGAAGTATCATTTCTTCCGTATGCAATGTTATTTCTCAATGTATCATTGAATAAAATTGTTTCTTGATTTACGATGCCCATAATGTTTCTCAGAGAACTGATTTCATATTTTTTAATGTCTTTCCCGTCAATTAATAAATTACCGTTTTTTAAATCATAGAATCTTAAAATTAAATCTATCAATGTTGATTTTCCGGCACCGCTCGATCCAACAATAGCGACTATTTCTCCTTTATTAATTCTTAAATTTATACCGGATAAAACAGGTTCATTTGTATAAGAAAAAGATGCATCTTTAAATTCTATTGAATCATTAAATGTATTTATGTTTACCGGATTTGATTCATTTACAATTTCATTTTTATATTCAAGTAATTCATAAATTCTGTCTGCTGCCGCACTCCCTTCTTTGTAACTGTTAAACATCTGCCCGAAATATTTTAAAGAAGGTATCATTTGAAAAAAAATTGCCAGGTATAAAATAAAACTTCCCGGAGTTAAATCACTTGATCCGCTTAATATTTGTAATGCGAATAAATATAAGATAATCACAATAGTTATTACACCAATAGTTTCAGATACCGGAGAACCCAATGCTCTCTTTTTATGAATCTTTAACATAATTTCAGAAAATTTATTATTTTCTTTTTGAAATTTATTGATTTCATATTTTTCCATCGCGAAACTTTTCACGATCCTTATTGCTCCGAGTATTTCATCTAAATTTGATGTAATGTCAGAAATTTTTTCCTGTGATTTGATACTGCTCCTCTTAATACTGTTCCCGATTTTACTTAAAATAAATCCGCTAAGTGGAGCAAGTACAAATATTAAAAGAGTCATTTTCCAGTTCAACAAAAATAAAACAACTGAAAATATAATTATCGTAGGCGGATCTCTGAATAAACTATTGAGAACAGAAATAAATGAATCTTTCAATATCTGTGTATCATTTATAATCCTTGCTATCAAATTTCCTTTTCGCTCGTTTGTATAAAAAGTCAAAGGCAACTCTAAGTATTTTCTGAACAAATCAAATCTTATATCTTTTAATATACCCAATTCAACCTTTGACATATAGACCGTTTGTAAATATGAAAAAAGATTTTTCAAAGTAAACGTGACAAAAATTAATCCGCAAATTATAAGTAATAAATTATACTTATCCATTTGAGATAGATAATTTGAAAGATGATATAAAATAAATCCTTTTATATCCCAGATGGAGGTTACTTCGTTTTGTTGTATATTGGAATTATCAGCAAAGAGTAAATCAATTAAAGGAAATAGCATTAATACAGAAAGAAGATTAAATATAACAGTTAGAATCGTAAATATATTATTTAATATAAATTCTTTCCTGTAAGGTTTTACATAACTAAATACTTTCCTGAAATTACTCAAAATTATACTTTGTTAAATTTATTTTCAAAATCTGTATTTTTTATTGGAGGAAGTGTAGTTCCGGATTCTTTGTTCATATTATATTCCCATAATTTAAGGTAAGAAAGAAATTTATATACCGCAGATAATGAAGCAAGTGTAAATCCTGCCATTCCGTCTTTATATCCTTTGTTCACGAAAAACATTCTCAAAAATTCGGATATCGGATTTAAAAATAATTTCCGTTTTTTAAATTTTTTATTTGAGACAATTAAATTACTGACTTCAAGTGATGTATATTTGTTTATCCTTTCCATATATTCAAAAATATTTTCATAAGTATAATGAATTAAATCAAATTTCAATTTTACTGATTCAAATAATGGAACTACTCCGGAATGAATTTCACGATGAATTATATTTACTCTGTCTTTATGAAAAAACCTGAACTGATAATCAGGATACCATTTCCCGTGATTGATAAATTTATTGAGAAAATAAACACGTCTCGGTATATAAGCACCTGAAAATTTTTCATTATGAAAAACTTTGATTAAATTTTTGATTTCATCTTTAAGTTGACCGGTTATTACCTCATCAGAATCGAGAATTAAAATTAATTCATTCTTGCAGTTTGAAATTCCAAACTCAATCTGTTTTGAATAATTCTCATATTTATTTTTCAGAAAAACTGTATTATATTTTTTACAAATCACTTCTGTTGTATCTTTGCTAAAGGAATCTATTGTCACTATCTCATCAACAAAGTCTAAACTGGAAAGACACCTGTCAAGTATATTTGCATTATTATATGTTAATACCAACGCGCTAATTTTCAATTTTTTACAATTCCATTTTTACAAAAAAATCCTGTTGTCTTTTTTAACTCCTGGAAATAATTATAATTTTTAGATTCTTCAATTGTTTTCGGATGATACAGATGATATTGTATCGCAAGATTTTTCACTGATTTCATTTTTGCACCATAAAGTCTCAGCCGCCACTCAATATCCTGATCTTCTCCAATTCCGGGACCTTCATAGTTCTCATCAAATCCATTTACAGCCATCAACAATTTTTTCTCAAGTGAAAAATTTGAACCGAGAATATTTGGATCTTTGTTTATTATAAGATTTCTGATAAATTTATTTTTGATGTAAAAACCTTCTTCTACTGAATATGTATCAATTTGATTTCTTTTAAAACTCGAGATAATCATATCAAATGAAATATTTTCAAATTTTTTTGAATCAATATCAGATATTTTTAAGTTTTCTGTTTTCTCTTTTCCAAAATAAACTCTTCTGCCACAGAGAACAGTGTTGCTTTCTTTATTAGTGTAATGCTCTTCAAGAAATTTATGATGTGGAATGCAATCTCCATCAATAAAAACCACAT
>DOWN01000272.1 GCA_003519545.1 Bacteroidota bacterium | reverse complement strand
GGAATTGGGTTACATTATTTATGATAATTATATTAGCTATTAGAAATCTATCGCGTTTGATTATAAATTAGGATAATTAGAACTATTAAATTTGCGTAAATTAAAATGAGATATTTTAAAAATATAATTATTCATTATTAATATCAATTTTGTAACAAAAAAAGAATTTGGTATTCGTGCTATAGGTCATTTGTTAATTTTGAGTTAATTAGAACTATTTTTCTTTTTTACCCTTATTTCTGCCATTGAATTTTTTATCCTTTATGTGTATCTTTATTGCTATTTAATTTTGATATGAAAACAGCGATAAGAAAATCAGTTCGAACAACTGACTATGCAAAACCAGAACAGAATCCAAACAAATGGTATGTGGTAGATGCCGAAAATAAAGTGCTCGGCAGACTTGCCTCTGAAGTTGCTAAAAGAATCAGAGGTAAAATGAATCCTAAATTCACTCCTAATGCTGATTTAGGTGATAACATTATTGTTATCAATGCAGAAAAAGTGAAAATTCTCGGTAAAAGAGTTGAACAAAAAGAATACAAACATTATTCAGGCTATCCGGGCGGTCAAAAAGTAATTACTTATAAAGATTTATTACAAAAACATCCGGAAAGAGTTATTCAACTTGCAGTGAGAAGAATGTTACCAAAAACAAGATTAGGAAAAAGACTTATTCATAAATTAAAAGTTTATACAGGTTCTGAACATCCTCATAGTGCTCAGAAACCGGAGACTCTAAGTATATAATATGACAGCTAAAAAAATAACTGTTGGCAGAAGAAAAACAGCATCCGCCAGATGTTTCTTAACATCAGGATCAGGTAAAATTTCTGTCAATAAAAAAGATGCAAAAGAGTATTTCAAAACTCCAAGCCAATATGATTTGATTTTAAAACCTTTTAAAGCTACTGATACTTTAGGTAAATTTGATGCCAGAATTAATG
This sequence comes from Bacteroidota bacterium, assembly GCA_003519545.1. Taxonomy (GTDB): domain Bacteria; phylum Bacteroidota; class Ignavibacteria; order Tepidaquicellales; family Tepidaquicellaceae; genus UBA9002. The sequence continues at coordinate 2,028 of DOWN01000272.1, read as the reverse complement.
TCAGAGGCGGTGGTTTCTCAGGTCAGGTTGGTGCTATTCAACTCGCTATCTCCCGTGCTTTATTGAGAGAGAATGAAGAGTTAAGATCTCTTTTGAAAAAATTCGACTTGCTAACTCGTGATCCGAGAATGGTTGAAAGAAAAAAATACGGTCAGCCTAAAGCAAGAAAAAGATTTCAGTTTTCTAAAAGATAATTTTTTATTAACAATACATATCTTTGGATTTTTTCCGACCCGTGTTTTCTTAAATGAAAATGTTGGAGAAAAGTTGATAAAGATAGAAGCAAAACAAAAGCCCTCACTCATTTACTTATCTGCCGGATGTTATTCACATCCAATCTATGCGTGCCGGCTTTGTTATTTTAACCAAAGGAGCAATTTAAATGTTTAATGTTCAAATTGATGATTTGTTACTTGCCGGAACTCATTTCGGTCACTTAACAAGAAGATGGAATCCTAAAATGAAGAAATATATCTTCATGGAAAGAAATGGTATTCACATCTTAGACTTAAAAAAAACCCGTGAACTTCTTGAAGATGCCTGTAACTCTGTTCAGAAAATTACCGGTGAAGGTAAAAAAATTCTCTTCGTCGGAACAAAAAAACAGGCTAAACAAATTATTAAAGATCAGGCTGAGAGATGCGGTGCGTTCTATGTTTCTGAAAGATGGTTAGGCGGTATGTTAACCAACTTCAACACCGTTAGAAAAAGTATTAAAAAACTTACTTCTCTTCAAAAAATGGAAGAAGACGGTACCATTGACAGATTCGTGAAAAAAGAAAGACTTATTATGATGAGAGAAAAAGAGAAACTTGAAAAAGTTCTCAACGGTATTGTGAATATGACTAAATTACCGGGTGCTATCTTTTTAGTTGATGTTAAAAAAGAGCACATTGCAATTGATGAAGCAAAAAAATTAAATATTCCAGTTTATGCTATCGTTGATACTAACTGCGATCCTGATTTAATTGATTATATTATTCCGGGAAATGATGACGCTGTTAAATCAATCGAAGTTATTACAAAAGCAATTGCCGATTCTATCATCGAAGGTCAGCAAATTTCCAAACAAGTTGCTGAAGATGAATCGGAAGAAATGAAAGAAAAAATGGAAAAAGTGTAATTTCTGTTTTTACAAAACGTTTATATAAAAATAAAAAGAAAAAAATTATGACAGTTACTTTAGATTTAATAAAAGAATTAAGAGCCAAAACCGGTGTCGGTATGGCTGATTGTAAAAAAGCACTTGAAGAAACTTCAGGTGATTTGGAAAAGGCTATTGAATATTTAAGAAAAAAAGGTGCTTCGCTTGCAGCTAAAAGAGCTGATAAAATGACTAATGAAGGTGCTGTTAAAGATGCTCTAAGTGATGATAGAAAAAAAGGTGTTATAGTTGAAATAAACTGTGAAACTGATTTCGTTGCTAAAGGTGATGATTTCCAAAAATTCTCAAACGATGTTGCTAAAACCGCACTTGACAATAATATTTCTGATTTAGATTCTCTTTTAAAAGCAAATTTAAATGGTCTCTCTGTGCAAGAAACCCTCGATGGTCTTATGGGTAAACTTGGCGAAAAAATTGAAATTAAAAAAATTGAAAATGTTTCCGCTGAAGATGGATTCATAACAGATTACATTCACTTCGGAAGCAAACTTGGTGGACTTGTCGCTTTTAAAGGAAACAAAACTGATGAATCTTTAGACCTCGGAAGAAAAATTGCAATGCAGGTTGTTGCTATGAATCCTATGGCACTTACAAGAGATGCTATCTCTTCTGATGTCGTTGAAAAAGAAAAGGAAATTTATAAAACTTTGGCTGTTCAGGAAGGTAAACCTGAAAACATAATTGATAAAATTGTTTCTAATAAACTTGAAAAATTTTATCAGGAAAATGTGTTGCTCGAACAGTCTTTCCTTCAGGACGAAAAGAAAACTGTTGAAGAAATTTTAAATGAATTCAACAAAAAATCCGGCAATACTCTTTCCATTTCTAAAATGGTAAGATTTCAATTAGGTTAATAAATTAAC
>DOWN01000312.1 GCA_003519545.1 Bacteroidota bacterium | reverse complement strand
CAAGATATATCACAATAAATATTTAAAAAAATATTATAATAAAAATTTATGTGTTGACACACACATTTATTTTTACTAATTTAGTGTTACAACACATAATTAAAAGATAAACGTATTAAATGGGTGAAGGTTTAAATAAGTGGTTGAAGCAGACAAAGAAACTTGACTATAAGCAGGAAGTAGTATTAAATATAGCAGTTTTAAATGTCTTCTTAAGATATGAAAAAGATAAAATTCTCGAAATATATGATATTACAGAACCACAATATAATGTCTTGAGAATATTAAAAGGTGTTTATCCTGATGGTCATCCGAGATGTGAAATTATTAACAGAATGATTGATCCATCTCCGGATATAACAAGATTGATTGACAGATTAATATCAAAAAAACTTGTTAAAAGGATGAAAGATAAAACAGATATGAGAATGTCAGTGGCTAAAATAACGGAGAAAGGTATTTTATTAACAGATGAAATTACAAAAAAAATTAAAGAAAAGTTCGACGATATATTAGAAAATGTAAGCGAAGAGGAATGTAACAAAGTATCGGAGTTTTGTGAAAAAATTTACGGGGAACGAAAATAAAAAAATTTAATGTTATATGTGTTATAACACATATTGAAAGAGAAAAATAATATGAAAACAACAACAAAAGGTATTCATCACATTACGGCGATTTCCGGTAATGCAAAAGAAAATCTGAATTTTTATACTCAGTTTCTCGGACTAAAACTTGTTAAAAAAACCGTGAACTTTGACGATCCTTATACTTATCACTTATATTATGCAAATGAAACTGCCGATCCGGGAACACTTTTAACTTTCTTTCCATGGGAACATATCGTAAAAGGCATCAGAGGAACCGGACAGGCAACTGAAATTCAATACTCTGTTCCTGAAGGCTCATTTGATTTTTGGCTGAACAGATTAAAAGAACATAACATACTCTATAACAAACCTGCTCAGCGATTTGATGAAGAATATTTAACAATTCTTGATAACGACGGTTTGAAATCTGAACTTGTAATTTCTCCTGAGAAAGATAAGAGAAAACCTTATACAACTGATGAAGTAAATGAAAATGTTGCAATAAGAGGTTTCAGAAATATAACATTAACTTTACACAATATTGATAAAACTTCTAAACTTCTCACTGATATTTTAGGTTATAAGTTAAAAGAAGAAAAAGTGAACAGATTCAGGTTTATAAATGAAAATTCAAACGAAGCAAATTACATAGATTTAGTTTATGCTCCGGGAGAACAGCGTGGCCAAGTAGCGGGAGGTTCCGTTCACCATGTTGCTTTCAGAGTTAAGGATGATGAAGAGCAAATGAAATTACATGAAATCTTAAGTAATGCTGGTTATCATATAACACCACAAATTGACAGAAAATATTTTAAATCACTTTATTTCAGAGAACCGGGTGGTGTATTATTTGAAATAGCAACTGATCCTCCGGGAATGACTGTTGATGAAAGTGTTGAAGAACTCGGAAAAAGTCTTAGATTACCTGAAATGTATGAAAGCAGAAGAGAAGAAATTTTAAAAAGATTACCTGAATTATAATAAAAAGAAATGGAAACTGATTTTAAATATAAATTCATAAATTCAAAAAATCCAAAAGAGAATTTTACATTACTTCTTCTTCACGGAACAGGCGGTGATGAAGATGATTTGATACCAATTGGAAAACTATTCGGAGAAAATGTAAATCTTCTCGGGGTAAGAGGAAGAGTATTGGAGCATGGTATGCCAAGATACTTCAGAAGACTTGCTGAAGGTGTTTTTGATGTTGAAGATTTAAAATACAGAACAAAAGAATTATATGGTTTTCTGAATAATCTACCGTCTGAAATTCCGGTTGATAAAAATAAATTGGTTGCACTGGGATATTCAAACGGTGCTAACATTGCGGGAAGTTTATTACTCACTTATCCTGACTTTTTTAAAGGAGTAATTCAATTCAGACCAATGAAACCATTTAGTTTAGAACAAAACATCAGTATTAATAATATTCCGGTTTTTATTTCATCGGGAAAAATGGATTTTACTGTAACTGAAGAGGATAGTAAAAAATGGGCAGATGAATTAAAAAATTACGGAGCAGACGTAAATTTTAATTTACTTAATTCAGGTCATAATTTAACTAATGATGATGTAAGACTGGCTGTAGAATGGTTTAAAAATAAATTTAACTAAGATAAAAATGGAAAATAAATTAAATATAATAGGAATTGCGGGAAGTTTAAGAAAAAATTCATTCAACAAAATGTTATTAAATGAACTTTTCAGCGTAGCAGGTGAAAACTGGAATTCTCAAGTTTCCGGTATAGCAGATATACCTTTATATAATGCAGATGTTGAAGCAATTGGTATTCCTGAATCTGTTACTTTACTTGGAGAAAAAATTTCTAACGCAGACGGACTGATAATAGTGACACCTGAATATAATTATTCAATTCCCGGTGTTTTAAAAAATGCTATAGACTGGTTATCAAGATTAAAGACGGCACCTCTAAAAAATAAGCCGGTTGGAATTTTAGGTGCATCTATGAGTTTAACGGGAACCGTAAGATCACAATCTCATTTAAGACTTGTAGCGGTGATGACAGAAATGCTGATTATGAATAAACCTGATGTTTATGTGGCACAGGCACAAAACAAATTTACAGAAGACGGAAAACTAAATGATGAAAAAACAATTTCCGTTTTAAAAAAATTCTCAGATAATTTCACAAATTGGGTAATTAAAATTAAATAATATTTTTTAAAAAAATAAATAAGAAGGAAAAAACAAAATGAAAAAACTATTTTTTATCCCAGTAATGTCGCTAATGTTAATGGCTCAGGTTATCGGTTGCGGAAGTAAAACAGACGCAACAAAACTAAATCAAAACACTACCTCAGGAGAAACAAAAAATGTTTCTAATTCAGGAACAGCAGTTATGGTCAATTCGAATGAAAGTGTGATTAAATGGGTTGGTAAAAAAGTTACAGGTCAGCATGACGGAACAATTAAAGTTAAAAACGGACAGTTCACAGTTGAAAACGGAAAGTTAACAGGCGGTCAATTTGATATTGATATGAATTCTTTAACAGTTCTTGATATTACTGATCCGGAAACAAATGCAAAACTTTTAGGGCATTTGAAAAACGATGACTTTTTCAGTGTTGATAAATTCCCTGTTTCAACTTTCAAAATTACAAAAATAGCACCTGCAACTGAAGGTGGAAACTATTTGATAACAGGTGATTTAACAATTAAAGGAATTACAAAACCAATCACATTTCCTGCGAATGTAAACGTGAACGGAAATTCTGTTTCAGCAACTGCAAATTTTGATATAGACAGAACTGCTTTTGATATTAAATATGGTTCAGGTAAATTTTTTGAAGGTCTTGGCGATAAAATGATTAATGATAACTTTAATCTAAGTTTGGATATTAAATCAAACTAAGATTAAATTAAATTTAATGAATAAAAACTCTTGCAGGTTATCTGCAGGAGTTTTTTATTTTAACTCTGCCTGCAATTTTTTCTTCTCTTTTCTTAATTCTATTATTCTGGTTAAATCATTTTCAACATCAAGAGATTCAATTTCTTTTTCAATTTCCATTTGACGGAATTGGCTTATAATCTGTAGAGCAAATTTTTTATAATCCGGTTTAATTTTATCTGAGTTTGAAAGCAAACCGTATTTACTATCCGTTGAATCTAATCCTATATGATATCTCTCTGTAGCACAATAAGTCAATATAGATAATATTTTTTCATCCTGAAAATAATTAGTTATCTTTGTGATATTAATTTCTCCTTCATTAGCATAATCGTCATTAAATTTTCTCATAATTTCAAGAACATATTTATTTGTAATCAACCCGAGATTTACTTTTTCAAAAAGAAAGAATAAAGTATCGGGATCAGCATTTAAAAATAATTCAATTAATTCCAGTTCAAGTGCAGGTATCTGATTTTTGTTACTGCTTTTCGTTTTGTATGTTTTTAACTCCCTGTCTTTTAAATTAATATCTTTTTTAACAGGTTTTGAACTATTCTTTTGATTTCTCAGTTCATCATTCAGATCTGATTCATAAAGATTATACTTTTGAGATAATTCTTTAATATAAAATGTCTGTTTAATTTTATCGGGAATTTTAACAATGTAAGAAATTATTTCATGTATGAATGAAGTTTTTTCGTTTACAGTGTTAAGTTTATTTTCTTTTTCATAGATGGACGCTATGAATTCAATGACCGATTTTTTATGAAATATTTCGCTTTCAAATTTATCTTTTCCAAATTTATTTATATAAGAATCAGGATCTTCACCTTCAGGTAACGATACAATACTCAAATCCAAACTTGCTTCGAGTATTAATTCAATTCCTCTTTTGGCTGCTTTGATTCCGGCGAAATCTGAATCATAAATCAGAACAATATTTTTTGTATATCTTGAAATTAATTTTATCTGATCTTCAGTCAGAGCAGTTCCGCTGGAAGCCACAACGTTTTTCACGCCTGATTTATACAGCGAAATAAAATCCATATAACCTTCAACAAGAATTACAAAATCTTTTGCACGAATTCCATCTTTGGAAAAATTTAAACCATATAATATTCTGCTTTTATTATAAACTTTCGATTCGGGTGAGTTAATAAATTTTGCGGTAACATCCTCTTCAAATAATTTTCTTCCTCCAAAAGCAACAACTTTACCGCTTTCATTAAAAACAGGGAAAATTAATCTTCCTCTGAAACGGTCATAATACCCGGTTAAAGGTGAATTATCGTTTGAATCGTTATCGCGTGCTTTAATCAAGCCGGCTTTTTCAACGTCTTCTAATTTAAATTCGTTTTCCTCCCTGAAATAATCAAGCAATGACTGCCAGTTGTTGTGTGCATAGCCCAATCCAAATTCTATTACATTTCTCAGAGAAATATTTCTTTTCTTTAAAAATGAATAAACAAATTCTTTTTCTTTACCGGTTAGTGTTTTCAGGTTATTATAAAAAAATCGTGCTGCTTTTTTATTTATTTCGTACAGAAGTGAAATTTCATTAGACACATCAGGTTTAAGAGAAGCGGAGTGGATTTTTATGCCTGCTTTTTCAGCAAGTTTTATTACTGCTTCCTGAAAAGTAATTTTTTCATACTCCTGCAAGAATCTGAAAACATTACCTGAAGCACCGCATGAAAAGCAATGATAGACCTGTTTTTCCTGAGAGATACTCATTGAAGGATTTTTATCAGGATGAAAAGGACAAACAGCGAGAAAAGATTTTCCTCTTTTTTTAACCTGTATATAATCTGAAATAACCTCAA
>DOWN01000168.1 GCA_003519545.1 Bacteroidota bacterium | reverse complement strand
TCGTGCAATTCGTCTAAGTTGTGTCAGTTCGTGGTGAAACTTACTTTGTCATTGCTGACTTTTAAACATTCCTTTGATTTCCATTCGTGCAATTCGTATAATTCGTGTTATCCTGTCCCGACTTGGCGGGATTCGTGGTGAAATATTTTTATTGTTTTACACAATTGTTGCTCCATTTAATAAAAAGAACTGTTTTTGGAATTTATACACTCTTAAAAATTCGGTATCTTTGTATTTATACCAATTTTCAATAAATACCTATTAACATAATGGCAAAAGAAGCAAAAGCAAAAGCAAAGAAAGATATGTTTTCCGGTGATTTTAATAAAGAAGAAATTCTCGCGGATTATAAATTAGCAAACGAAAGCAGACAAGCATCATTACTCGGAAGAAAAGAAGTTCTGACCGGTAAAGCAAAATTCGGTATTTTTGGCGACGGCAAAGAAATTCCTCAGATTGCTATGGCTAAAACTTTTCAAAATGGAGATTTCAGAAGTGGTTATTACAGAGATCAGACTTTTATGATGGCTATCGGACAATTAACTGTAAAAGAATTTTTTGCACAATTATATGCTACACCTGATGTAAATCTCGAACCTGCTTCAGCAGGCAGATCTATGAACGGACACTTTGCAACAAGATCTCTTGATGAAAACGGAAACTGGAAAAATCTTATGCAGATGAAAAACTCAAGTGCTGATATTTCTCCAACGGGAAGTCAAATGCAAAGATTAGTAGGACTTGCTTATGCATCTAAATTATACAGAAATAATAAAGACCTTCATAAATATAAAGAATTCACAGATAAAGGTAATGAAGTCGCATTCGGAACAATTGGTAATGCTTCTTGTGCTGAAGGAATGTTTTTTGAATCAATAAATGCCGCCGGTGTATTAATGGTTCCTATGGCAATTTCAATCTGGGATGACGGATATGGAATTTCAGTTCCAAATTCATATCAGATTACCAAACAGAATATTTCAGAAATATTAAAAGGTTTTGAATACGATGAAGTAAGCAAACAGGGATATTATATTTTCAAGTGTAAAGGTTGGGATTATGAAGGGCTTATTAAAACATACAAAGAAGGAATTGAACTTGTCAGGAAAAATCACATTCCTGCTATATTTCATATCACTGAAGTTACACAACCTCAAGGTCACTCAACTTCAGGATCACACGAAAGATATAAAGATAAAAACAGACTACAATGGGAAAATGATTTTTGCTGTATAAAACAAATGAGATACTGGATTCTCGAAAAAGGAATTGCTTCGGAAAAAGAACTCGATAAAATTGAAGAAGATGCAAAATTGTTTACAAAAAAATCTCAGGAAGAAGCATGGAAAGAATATTTAGAACCTATTAATAAAGAGAAAAAAGAAGTTTGTAATCTGTTTGAAAAAATTGCTTCAGCTTCATCCAAAAAAGACGAAATTATTAAAATAAAAACTTCGCTTGAAAAAACTTTGGATTTTGTAAGGAAACCAATTGTTCAGTCTGTTTATGATGTTTTACTATTAACTAAAGATGAAAATTCAGAATCCAGAGATGAACTGTTAAAATGGAATGCGGATTACAGTGAAAAAAATTCTGAAAGGTATAATTCATATTTATATTCAGAATCTGAACATAACGCATTGAATATTGAAGAGATTAAACCTGTATATAAAGAAGATTCTCCTTTGCTTAACGGATTTGAAATTTTGAATAATGCTTTTGATAATATTCTATCGAGAGATCCAAGAGTTTTTATCATTGGTGAAGATGTGGGTAATATCGGAGATGTAAATCAAGGGCTTGCAGGTATGCAGAAAAAATATGGAGAGATAAGAGTTACTGATACAGGAATTAGAGAAGCAACAATTGCAGGGCAGGGAATTGGTGCTGCCGAGAGAGGTTTGAAACCAATTATTGAAATACAATATTTGGATTATGTTTTTTATGCATTACAAATTTTATCTGATGATGTTGCTTGTCTTCAATACAGAACTAAAGGTGGTCAAAAAGCACCATTAATAGTAAGAACAAGAGGTCACAGATTAGAGGGTATTTGGCATTCAGGTTCTCCAATGGGTACTGTAATAAACTGTTTAAGAGGTATGTATATTTGTGTTCCGAGAAATATGACACAGGCAGCAGGATTTTATAACACACTTTTAAAATCTGATGAGCCCGGATTGATTGTCGAAAGATTAAATGCTTACAGGTTAAAAGAAAAATTACCGGAAAATATCGGTGAGTTTTGCGTTCCTCTTGGGGTTCCGGAAAAAATTGAAGAGGGAACCGATATAACTATTGTAACTTACGGAGCATGCGTGGATATTGCAAAGGTTGCCATCAGTAAATTAAAAATTGCAGGTATATCAACAGAACTGATTGATGTTCAGACTTTAGTACCTTTTGACAGACACGGTATAATTTTAAATTCACTTAAAAAAACTAACAGAGTTTTATTCCTTGATGAAGATGTTCCGGGTGGTGCTTCGGCTTATATGATGCAACAGGTAATAGATGAACAGGGAGGATATATGTATCTTGATTCACCTCCGAAGTGTCTTGCTGCTCAACCTCACAGACCTGCATATGGAACTGACGGAGATTATTTCTCAAAACCAAATTCTGAAGATGTATTCAAAGCAGTTTATGAAATGATGAATGAAGCAGAACCTGAGAAGTATAAGATTTTTTATTGATTCAGATAATCACACAATAATCTTTGGAAATGATGAACCCCCTGCTCGCGGGTAGGGGAGAATCTTCCTCTTTTGTAAAATCTCGATTTAACACCTTTTTGAACCGCTTCCACAATTGACTCATCCTCGCGTTCCACTCTGTCTAATCCGGCTCCTGCTCCTTTATCTAATTTTGTAACGTCTGAAATAAAAGTGAGAAATGAAACCTTTGTTAAATTTACTTCGATAGGTTTAACGATATTTATGGAAACACCCCAAGGGTAAAAGTTAAACATCATATTAGGAAAAACCCAATAATAATAAGCACAAATATTTTTATTCTCATCAATATGACCTGAAGGAAGAATAAAATTTTCTTCTCCTTTTTTACCTATACCAAGTTGTAAATTTGAGTTTGCATATATCTCCTGAGAATAATCACCATAATCTAAAACAGCATTTAACGAACTGTGAACATAAGGTATGTGAAAACCTTCAAGATAATTTTCAACATATAATGCCCAGTTTGCTTTAACTAAATAATCTCTTGACCTTGAAGAATCAAATTTTAAACTGTCGAAATCAAACCAATACATTCTATCCTGCATTTCCTTTATGAAAGATTTTAATGGGGCAACAGGGTTTAAACTCGCAAAAATAAAATTTTGCCAGGTATCGAATGAAACTTTTGTTAAATTATCTTCTTCAGTAGGGAAATTTTCTGCTTTTTCAAATTCAGGCATCCCTCTGAACTTTCCATTTAAATCAAATCTTCTGCCATGATACCTGCATTTTAAATTTTTTACATTGCAAGGATTTTCAACCAGAATATTACCTCTATGAGTACAAACATTTGAAAAACAATGCAGTTGATCACTCTCATCTCTTGTCAAAAGTAAGGGCTCATCTATATAATTATCAATGAAACTAAAAGGGAAACATTGCCCGGGTGTTTTTATATGGTCTCTTTCGCAGACATATTGCCACGTTTTTGAAAAAATTTTCTCTTTAGATAACTCAAAAATTTCTTTTGAATCATAGATTGAACTGTCAATCGTAAATGCTTTATTTATATTACTGTTAACGTTAAACATTAAAGTTTTATTTAGGTTCTGCTAAATCTTCTGTCTAATTCTTCTGTGGTAATTCTGATGACTGTTGGTCTTCCGTGTGGGCATACGTATGGCATTTTGCAAGCAAATAAATTATCAATAAGGTTTGTCATTTCAGGAATTGTGAGTCTGTCACCGGATTTTATTGCAGATCTGCAAGCATAAGATTTTGCTAAATTATCTCTCTTTTCAAGATTGAGTTTTAGTTCATAATCTTTATATTGATCCAGTAATTCCTGAAAAATTTTTTCTTCATTTCCGATTCTTACATCAGAGGGAAGTCCTGTTAATTCAACAAAATTATTTTTAGTTAACACAAAATTAAATCCAAGATTCTGTAGTTCATTTTTAAGTTCTTCAGCAATTTTAAAATCAATATTAGTCAGTTCAATTCTGACAGGAATTAATAACTGCTGAGAAAAAGATGACTGTGCTTCAAGTGATGAATATGCTTTTTCGTATAAAACTCTTTCGTGTGCGGCATGCTGATCGATAATCATAAGACCTGTTTCAGTCTGACAAAGAATATATTTAAGATTATATTGCCAGATATTAAATTTTTCTTCTACAGGTTTTGATTTATGAGTAATTATATGTTTCTGATTATCTTCATTCTTCGATTCATCTTCTTTTTTTTCCGTAAAAAGTTTTGACGCTTCCAGGATAGAATGAATTTTAGCCCCGGAATTTATTTTAGGTGAATTGTATTCGTTATTTTGAGTATAATTCTTTTTAAAATTAAATTTTGACTCTTGTTCTGCAGGATTACTCATTGATAATCTCTCTTCAGTGTTTCCCAAATCAAGAACATCTTCAAACCGAACTTCAAAAATCAAATCCGCTTTTTTCAATGCTTCCTTAACCCCTTTTCTCACAAATCCAAATACTGCACTTTCATCTTCAAATTTTACTTCATGTTTTGAAGGGTGAACATTTACATCTACTTTTGAAGGGATAATATCTATAAATAAAAAAAATGAAGGATAATCTCCTTTATCAATTAAATCATCATATCCTGAATAAACAGCAAAGTTCAAATTTCTGTTATAAATCATTCGCCCGTTTAAAAATAAATACTGATCCTGTTTTGCTTTTTTAGTAAAAGTCGGTTTTGAAATATAACCGTTTAATTTTATTATGCTGTGTTCATAATTCACAGGAATCAAAGTTTCTGCAAATCTTTCAGTAAAAATATCTCTTATACGGTTTATTAAAGTCTCTTTTTTTAAATCAAAAATTTTCTCGTCATTGTTATAAAAAGTAAATGAAATTTCCGGCTTAGATACCGCAATTTTTATAAACGTTTCATATATATGTTTAAATTCTGTATGATTAGATTTAAGAAAATTTCTTCTTCCCGGAGTATTATAAAATAAATTTTTTACGGCAATTGATGTTCCTTTTTCGCAAGAAGTTTTTGAAACTTCAATGAATTCATTTCCTTCAATTCTTATGAGAGTCCCTAAATCTTCATCACCGGTTTTTGTTTTCATTTCAATCTGAGCAACTGAACAAATTGATGCGAGTGCCTCACCTCTGAATCCGAGTGTCATTAGATTTTCTAAATCTTCAAACTCATTAATTTTTGAAGTTGAGTGTCTCATAAAACTCATTTTAGCATCATCTTCGTTCATTCCATAACCATTATCAATAACCTGAATTAATGATTTACCTGCGTCTTTAATAATTAGATGTATATCTGTAGCACCTGCATCAAGTGAATTTTCAATCAGTTCTTTCACGACGGATTCCGGACGGTTCACGACTTCACCTGCCGCTATTTTATTTGATAACGCCTGAGATAATATTTTAATATTATTTTTCAAATAATGCTTTTACAAAATTATCATTATCAAAAATCTGTAAATCATCTATTTGTTCCCCAACACCAATAAATCTGACAGGAATTTTCATTTCATTATTAATTTTTATAACTATTCCGCCTTTAGCAGTTCCATCGAGTTTTGTTAAAATAATTCCTGTTAAACCTTCAAGAGCACTTGAAAATTCTTTTGCCTGATTTAAACCATTTTGACCTGTTGTTGCATCAATAACAAGAAATATTTCATTAGGAACATCCGGAACAATTTTTTGCATCACTCTTTTAATCTTTTTCAATTCTTCCATCAGATGAGTTTTGTTATGCAATCGTCCGGCAGTATCAATAATAACGACATCAATATTTTTTTCTTTTGCTGCTTTGACTGTATCAAATGCAACACTTGCAGGATCTTTTGTTTGAGGTTTTTGAATGATATCAACACCTGCTCTCTTTGCCCAGACTTCTAACTGATCATTTGCTGCCGCTCTGAAAGTATCGGCTGAACCAATCAAAACAGATTTACCTGCATTTTTAAAATTGTATGCGAGTTTACCGATTGAAGTTGTTTTTCCTACACCATTTACTCCCACAATCATAATCACAAAAGGTTTTTTTTCGGTTTCAAAATCATAACTTTTAAATTCCGACAGATTTTCCGCAAATATATTTTTAATTTCCGAATATATTAACTCATTCAATTCCTCTTCTGATTCATACATATCAGACTTCGCACGTTTCTTTATATTTTCAATAATAATTTCAGTAGTATCATAACCAATATCGGCAGAGATAAAAATTGCTTCGAGTTCTTCCAGAAACTCATCATCAATTTTTCTCTTTGCATTAACAAGTCTGTTAACTTTTCCGAAGAGATCATCTTTAGTTTTTACGAGTGAATCTTTTAATCTTTTAAATTTATCAAAGAATGACATAGTATTATAAATAAAAATGCCCGCAGTTAACGGGCATAATAAGTTTTAGAATTAATTTTTAATTAAACATTTTAAGAATATTTTTTGCAATAATCATCTTTTGAACTTCAGAAGTTCCTTCGCCTATTGTCATAAGTTTAACGTCTCTGTAAAGTTTTTCAACCGGAAATTCTTTTATAAATCCATATCCGCCGTGTATTTGTATCGCTTCGTTTGTTGCTTTGGTAGCAATTTCACTTGCGTAGTATTTAGCCATAGCCGCAGGTAAATTTATATCTCTTCCTTGCATCCTTGTCCACGCTGCTCTGTAAGTCAAAAGTCTCGCCGCATCCAGTTCAGTTGCCATATCTGAAAGTTTAAACTGAGTTCCCTGAAACTCTGATAATGTTTTACCGAATTGTTTTCTTTCTTTAGAATATTTCAACGAAGCATCAAGAGCCCCTTGTGCAATCCCGACTGATAAAGCGGCAATTGCGATTCTCCCGCCATCTAATATTTGCAATGCCTGTTTATAACCCTGACCTTCTTCTCCGATAAGATTTTCTTCAGGAATCTCGACATTTTCAAAAATTAATTCGGCTGTATCTGAGGATCTCATTCCGAGTTTATTTTCTTTTTTCCCTGTTGAAAAACCTTTCCATCCTTTCTCAATAATAAAAGCAGAAATTCCGTTATTACCTTTTGACTTATCTGTTACAGCCGTAACAACTGCAGTCTCACCAACACTTCCGTGTGTGATAAAAATTTTAGAACCGTTTAAAATATATTTCCCGTTTTTCTTTTCTGCGACTGAAGCCATAGATCCCGCATCACTTCCGGATACATTTTCTGTCAAACCCCATGCTCCAAGTTTTTTCCCTGAAGTTAAATCGGGAAGATATTTTTTCTTTAAATTCTCATTTGCAAAAGAGTAAATATGATTTGTACATAAACCGTTATGAGCGGCAATCGTCAGTCCCATTGATGGGTCAATTCTCGAAATCTCTTCTATAATAATACAGTATTCTAATGGAGAAAATCCTGCTCCACCATACTCTTCAGGAAATATAATTCCTAAAAAGCCCATTTCTCCCATTTGTTTTGCAATATCCATCGGGAATTCCTGTGATTCGTCATATTGCATAATTACAGGTTTTATTACATTTTCAGCAAAATCACGTGCTAATTTTTTTACTTCAAGTTCTCTTTCTGATAAATTAAAATCCATTCTTATAATTAAGTTATTTTTAAAATTAAGGTTGGGAAATATTTACAAAATACTCATTATTAACAAAATTTTAAATGAGCGAATTTTTACTTTATTTTTTTAATCCTCTTGATCCCGGTTTTGTTACCGGAATTTTTTCTAACCAGTCGGGAATTTCATTTTCAGCAAACTTTATCACTTCAAGCGTTGCAAGTGATTTTTGTTTAACTCCGAAATTTACCGTTCCATTACTTCTGTCAATTATGAATCCCACTCCGGACACAATTCCACCGTGTTCTTTTACAACATCAATCACTTCAAAAACACTCCCGCCGGTTGTAACCACATCTTCGCACACTAAAAACTTTTCTCCTACATTAATTTCAAATCCTCTTCTCAAAGTCATTTTGTCATTTTGTCTTTCAGTGAAAATTGATTTTTTATTTAATTGACGACCTATCTCGGTAGCCAATACAATCCCACCTATTGCTGGGGCGATTACAGTATCAATCTCTTCATCTTTGAAAGACTTAATAATTTCAGAAGCGAACAATGTATTAAATTCAGGGTATTGTAAAACTTTAGCACACTGAAAATAATTTGGACTGTGAAAACCGGAAGTCAATATAAAGTGACCTTCAAGTAATGCACCCGTTTTTTTGAAAACTTCCAATACATCTTGTTGTGTCATTTTTAATTTATTTTTATTTTTTTAACATCCGAAATTTTTTTACTGAGAAATGTTTCAGAGATTTCTTTGAATTTATTTGGGAAGTCAGTTACAAAAAATTTATGTGTTCCTTTTTTGTTTGTATTATTTGTAAGGTTTTTTTTATTCAGAATACTTTTGACTTCTTTGGCAGTCTCATGCCCGGAGTCTATCAGTTTAATTTTATTCCCAAGTGTTTTTTGAATACTTTTTTTAAGAACAGGGTAGTGTGTGCATCCGAGAATAACCGTATCTATATTTTTATTTTTGAGTGGGTTTAAATATTCTCTGCAAACTAATTCGGTTACTTTGTTATCAATCCATCCGTCTTCTGCTAACTGGACAAATAAACTGCACGGTTGCGAAAATACTTTAATTCTTTTATTAAGTTTTTGAATGTTATAATCATATGCTCCGCTTTTAATAGTTCCGTGCGTTCCGATAACACCGATTTTATTATTTTTTGAATTATTTACTGCTGCAAATGAACCGGGTTCGATTACTCCGATTACAGGAATTTTTGTAATTTTTTTAAGAAAAGGAATCGCAACAGATGATGCAGTATTGCAGGCAACTACAATCATTTTTACTTTTTTCTTAAGTAAAAATTTTACGCATTCAATTGAATAAAGAATTACTGTTTCTCTGGATTTTGTACCGTAGGGAAGTCTGGCTGTATCTCCGAGATAAATAACATCTTCGGAAGGTAATTGTTCAAAAATTGATTTAGCAACTGTTAATCCACCGATACCGGAATCAAATATACCGATTGGATTTTTAGGAGAGGGAGTGAATGTCAATTCAAATTTTTTACAAAAATACTCAAATGAGATTTTAAAAAATATATATTAAAATCTGCATATAAAAAATTTAAACGAACTTTAAGCGGTCAATCTTCTTTGTTGTAACAATTCATTTGCTTTCTTCAGGAACCAGTCTCTGAAAAGAAGATTATTCTCGCTTTTTACTTCTTTTATGAATCTATTTATATAGATGTGATTTCTGTAACCATATAGTCTTACAATTCTGCTGAAATAAGTATTAAAATTCAAATATGTTTTCTTTCTGTCTTTTGAAAGAACTTTATTCTGTTTGAAATATTTTCTGTGAGAGGGAATTGTGCTCTCAAGCAATTGAAAATTTCCAAGTTCATAATGAATTATAAGAGACATATTTCTTTCATCAATTCTCAGGTTTAAATTATTGTTTCTGATTTCATTGAAATAACTAAGTGCCTGTGAATAATTACCTTCAGTAAAATTAATTCTTGCAAGTGAGTAATTAACAACATCCTCTTTTAATTCAGGATTCAATCTGTTTGAATAAATATTAACAAATTTTTTAGCCCATTTTAATTTATCGGCATTAAGTGCAAAAATGAGAATGTTTCTGAATAAGTTAAGAGAAAGGTAAGTTGATTCAGAATCTATATATAATTTTTTGTTTAACTGAAGTTCATAAAGTTTAATTAACTCATTTGTAAAATCAACTCCTTTGATATTATCAATTCTTGCCTGTATGCAATAGTCAATCATAGACTGAACAAGATATCTTTTTTCAAAAATTATAAATTTATCAAGATTTTTATTTAAATCATTTTTCATTTCAACAAAATGTTTCGGATTATCTGAATCGGAATACATTTTAAATAAATTTACGTATATAGTATAAATGAAAGAATAATCTTTATCTCTTAACGTAAACAATTCTTTTATTTTCGTTTTATCAAATGAGTTTAAGATACTGTCAATAGTGTTTTTAATGTTCTCCGGGTCATTAGTGCTATACATAGACTGATAAGTCTTTACGTTGACATAAAGTTTTATATTCTTTATCAAAAAATAAATAAACAATAAATTAGATGAGTTTTTTAAATTCTCAGTTTCAGAAG
>DOWN01000313.1:365-3533 GCA_003519545.1 Bacteroidota bacterium | reverse complement strand
TCCAATGTGAATGTTAAACTTATTCTGTGTGTGTTTCCTAAATCTGATGTTCCGTCAAACTTTGCAAATGAATAATCTATATTTATCTTAGGAAGTTTTACGCCTGCCCCTAATGTTAAATTTCCTATATCATTATATCCGGTTCTGATACTAAATAAATCTCTATAAGTATATTCAACTCCCGCATGCATATCAAATGACACAGGTCCTAAATTTGCATTTGCTGATGACTTTCTTCCTTCAAACCTTACATCAAAATCCAATGCCGGAGTTATCACTCCGTTTAAAAAATCAAACTGATATGCCGATCCGATTTTTGCTGTCGGTTTCAAAGTCTCTTTTTTCCCGGTTGACCAACTTAAATAGGTTGTAGTTAAATCCTGAATATTTGCACCTAAAAATAATCTTCCTACAGGATTATATGCCACACCAAAATCAAGACCTAACCCCCACGCACTTGCATCTGCAATGTTTCTTCTCAGAACTTTTAGGTTAGCTCCGTAAGAAAAAGTCTCAGATTGTTTTTTTGAATATGTTAAGTAAAATGCGTAATCAGTCGTACTGAATCTCGTTATCTTGTCAGGGTCTAACCTTTCGCCCGGATCTAAAACTCCATTACCATTTAAATCTATCAATGCATTTCTTGTATCTGCGATATCATCAATACCCATTCTGATAACGCTGAAACCAAATGATGCATCTTTTCCAAATGGAATTCCAATAGAACCATAATCGTAATTGACTAAACTACCAAATCTTTCATCGTGCATTAAGGAAAATTGCGGGTAATTAATTTTGGAAAGTAAAGCGGGATTCCAGTAACCTGCAGTAACATCATTAACCAATGCTACATAAGCACCGCCCATTCCGAGAGGTCTTCCGCCAACACCAATGGCTAAAAATTCCCCTGCATATTTATCCTGTGAATTCACAGGAAACGGTAAATTAAATAGGATAACTACCGAAAATAATACTGCTTTTAATGTTTTTTTCATATTTTTTTTGGGTTTACGAATGGTAAATCTAAGCTATATTTTTCCTATTTAATTTATAACTTCACCAATATTTTTAAAATCTTATTAACTGTCAAGACTGAAATTTTAACAAAATTTAATCACATGGAATTTTAACAAATAAATCAGAAATAAGTTTCAGTAATATTCTTAAACCTTATTTTTGCCAATTAAGTTTAAAGCACTGCCCGCCTTAAACCATTCAATTTGTTGTTCATTCATTGTATGATTTAATTGAATTACATCTATATCCTGATTTCCACCTGAATGTTTCACTCTTAATATTAATCTCTCACCGGGTTTAAGATTTTCAACATCCAAATCAAATTTATCATCTTCTTTAATTTTTTCATAATCATTCGGATCTGCAAATGTTAACGGTAACATTCCCTGTTTCTTAAGATTAGTTTCATGAATTCTCGCAAATGATTTTACAATAATTGCTTTCCCGCCAAGATAACGGGGTTCCATCGCAGCATGCTCTCTTGAGGAACCTTCGCCATAATTATCTTCACCTACTACAATCCAACTGATTCCTTTTGCTTTGTAATCACGTGCGACCTGAGGAACTTCATTAAATTCTCCCGTCATAATATTTTTTACAGAATTCATTTTATCATTAAAAAAATTAACCGCTCCAATAAACATATTGTTCGAAATATTATCTAAATGACCTCTGTATTTCAGCCAAGGTCCTGCCATCGAAATATGATCTGTCGTACATTTACCTTTAACTTTTAAAAGCAACACCATATCTCTGAAATCACCCGGTATTGCCGGCTCTTTAAATGGTGCGAGTGCCTGCAATCTGTTGCTCTCAGGATTTATAATAACTTGTAAATTGCTTCCATCCGCAGCAGGTGGTTGAAATCCATTCTCATCTCTTATAAATCCATTTTCAGGTAACTCATCTCCGACAGGTTCTTTCAATTTTACAAGTTCACCTTTTTCATTCACAAGTGTATCGGTTAATGGATTAAATTTTAAAGTTCCTGCAAATGCAAATGCTGTTACAATTTCAGGAGATGCTACAAATGAATGTGTTCCTGCATTTCCGTCATTTCGTTTGGAAAAATTTCTGTTATATGAAACAATAATTGAATTTTTTTCATTGTCTTCAATGTCATTTCGTTTCCATTGCCCTATACAAGGTCCGCATGCGTTTGCCAATACCATTCCACCGGCTTTTTCAAAAATATCAAGTTGTCCGTCTCTTTCAATTGTTGCTTTAACTTGTTCTGATCCGGGTGTTATTCCGAACATCGCTTTTGCTTTCAATCCCTGATCAATCGCCTGTTGAGCAACTGATGACGCTCTTTCCATATCTTCGTATGATGAGTTTGTGCAACTTCCAATCAATGCGGCTTTAAGTTCTATCGGATAATTGTTTTCTTCTACTGCTTCTTTAAATTTCGAGATGGGCCAAGCCAAATCCGGTGTATAAGGTCCATTTATATGTGGTTCAAGTTCGCTTAAATTGATTTCTATAATCTGATCATAATGTTTTTCACTTCCTTCATCTGCTACTAAATTATGTTTAACACTGTTTGCAAGTTTACCGATTTCTTCTCTTTGAGTTGCTTTGAGATAATCAAACATTTTCTCATCATAAGGGAATAGCGAAGTTGTAGCACCAATCTCAGCACCCATATTACAAATCGTACCCTTACCTGTACAAGAGATTGACTTTGTTCCTTCTCCAAAATATTCAATTATTGCTCCGGTACCGCCTTTAACAGTTAAAATTCCTGATAACTTTAAAATCACATCTTTAGGAGAAGTCCAACCATTCATTTTTCCGGTTAACTTCACTCCGATTAATTTTGGAAATTTCAATTCCCAAGGTAAACCAGCCATAACGTCAACAGCATCAGCACCTCCAACACCTATAGCAATCATTCCCAAACCTCCGGCATTTGGTGTATGAGAATCTGTTCCAATCATCATTCCTCCGGGGAATGCATAATTTTCAAGTACTACCTGATGAATAATCCCTGCACCCGGCTTCCAGAATCCGATGCCATACTTATTCGACACGGAGGACAGGAAGTCATAGACCTCCTTGTTCACGTCCATGGCCTTGATGAGATCTTTCGCCGCGCCGGTCTCGGCCTGGATAAGGTGGTCGCAGTGCACGGTGCTGGGCACGGCCACG
>DOWN01000313.1:0-226 GCA_003519545.1 Bacteroidota bacterium | reverse complement strand
AAATGATCACAATGAACTGTAGAAGGCACTGCAACTTTTGGAATTCCTGCTGACATAAATTGTAATAAAGCCATTTGTGCAGTTGCATCTTGCATAGCGACTCTGTCCGGTGCGAACTCAACGAAATCCTTTCCTCCTTCATAAGCCCTTGTTGGTTTTTCCCATAAGTGCGAATAAAGAATTTTTTCCGCAAGTGTCATCGGTCTTTTAAGAACCTCTTTTGCAT
>DOWN01000257.1:4884-7813 GCA_003519545.1 Bacteroidota bacterium | reverse complement strand
GTTTTTTTGTTTCTGATGTATTCTTGTTTTTCAAATTATTTTCAGTTTTAACCTGTTGAGTTTCAGATTTATTATTTTCTGAAAGTTGATTATTAATTATGCTGTAGTTTTTAGTTTTCACAATATCATCATTTTTCCAAATAAAAAATCCGTTTTGATTTAATACCGGATCAAATACATAAGCAAAATTAAAATACAGATTAAAAAAATTTTTTTGTATGAATAAATCATATTCAGATAAAAAAACTGAATGTCCCGGATGTGAGTGATACCAGCCGAGAATAATTTCATCGGGAAATTTATTTTCAAGTTCATCATTAATTTGTTGCCACGTTTCAGGTGTAAATGTTAGTCGTGATAAACTTGAATTTATAAATTCTGCTTTTATAAAATTTTTGGCATATACGAATTTTTCACCGGATACAAGTTCGCAATTATAACCCGTTATAACTCCTCCCAGTTCTCTGTTTTTATCAGAAGATAAATGATTATTTATTCCTGTTATACACTCTTCATCAATAATAACAATCAATTCATCTTTTATGAAATCCGTTGTCAGATTACCGGGAAAGTTATTATAAATCTTGATTTTATTTTTAGAATTATTTTCCAATTTAAAATTCAATTCCCTCTCTTGCAGGTATCCCCGCGTCAAAGTAATGTTTAACTTTTCTCATTTCAGTTATCAGATCTGCTTTTTCTTCAAGTGTATCCCAAATTTTATGACCTGTCATTATAAATTCACAGTTTTTATTTTTAAGGAATATATCTACCAATTCTTCGACATCTTCTTTTTTTAGCAAGTGATAAGCAACTGCGGCTACCGCTTCATCAAGTATAATAACATCATACTTTCCGCTTTCCAAAAGATCTTTCGCAATTTTTAATCCGCGTTTCGCCTCAGCGAAATCTTCTTCCTGATTTTTAAACCTGAAAGTTCCGTCTTTGTTCATTCTTTCGCAACCTGTCGGATAAATTTCAATCGGGTAACCAATTTCTTTGAGTTTTCTTAAAATATGTCTTTCTGAATAATGTTCATTTTGTCCGTCATATCCTTTATCAAACTGAACAATTGCCACTTTCTTCCCTGCTCCAATTGCTCTCATAGCAAGCCCCATTACTGCGGTAGTTTTTCCTTTTCCGTAGCCATAATAGATATGAAGACAGTTTTTATCTTTATCTCTGAGATTTTTATAATTTTCAATTGTCTGTTTTATTTTTTCGTTATATTTTTTGCCTCCCGTTTCCTGAAGCTCGTCTATTATATCTTTATCTTTTTGCATAAAATTTTTTTAAAATAAAAAGGGGCTAAAGCCCCTTTATTCAATTTACAGGTTTATCATATTTTTCAAAAAAGACTTCTTCATTTTGAGGATTATAAAATTTCTTAATCCATATTTGTGAAGTATCTTTTTCATTAATTATATTTAAGTAATAAACTGTTCCGCTTAATCTTTCCATTGTAACTTTTTTTGCATTTGAAGCGAGAGGATAAATCTGAGTCGTTAAATACGATTCCAGATTTTCATCTTCCGTTTCTAATATTTCTGTCACGAGAGTGAACCCAAACATTTCATCTTTTTCAAGTTCAATTGTATCTTGCTGAGATTGATTTTCATTGTTAGTAGCATTATCCTTTCCACATCCTGAAATCAAAACAATTGCCAGCGTTATTACAAACAAATATTTCATTATGAAATCACTCCGAGTTCTTTTCCAATTTCACCGAATGTTTCAAGTATTTTATCAAGATGTTTCTTTTCATGAGTTGCCATATATGAAGTTCTTAGCATTGCCATATTAGCAGGCACTCCCGGAGAGATAAATGCATTAACAAATATTCCCGCATCGTAAAGTTTTCTCCAGAACTGGAATACCAACATATCATCACCAAGTATAACCGGAACTATAGCACATTTGCCGTCAATAATTCTGAATCCCATATTTTTAAATCCATCTCTCATATATTGAGCATTCGCAATCAAACTGTCAATTCTTTCCGGCTCTGCAATCAAAATATCAAGAGCAGCATCAGCAGCCGCTACAGAAGCAGGAGTCGGGGACGCTGAAAAAATCAACGCAGGAGAATGATGTTTTATATAATTTATAACCGCTCTTTCGCCGGCAACAAATCCACCGAGAGACGCAAATGTTTTAGAAAAAGTACCCATAGTCATATCCACCTGATCATTCAATCCGAAATATGAGGCAGTTCCTCTTCCACCTTTACCTATAACACCTGTGGAATGAGCATCATCTACGAGAATACGGGCATTATATTTTTTTGCAATTTCAACAAGTCGGGGTAAATCAACAATTTCACCTGTAGTTGAAAAAACACCGTCTGTAACGAGAAGTTTAGCAGCGTCAGCGGGAAGTTTTGCCATCACCTGTTCGAGAGAATCCATATCATTATGTTCGTATCTTTTGAATTCTGCAAATTGCCCTTTCGTCATCAAATTAGCGGCAACTATACATGCATGATTATCTTTATCAGAAATAACATAATCCCCTCTCTGAACAAGAGTCGGAATTATTCCCTGAGCAGTTTGATATCCGGTTGAAAATAAAAGCACAGTTTCTTTTTCAAAATAATCTGCAAGTTTCTCTTCAAGTTTATTATGTAAATCAAGAGTTCCTGTTAAATATCGTGAACCTGAACAACCTGTTCCGTAATCCTGAATTGCTTTTATTGCGGCTTCTTTTACTTTCGGATGAGCAGTCAAACCTAAATAATTATTAGAACCTGCCATAATAATTTTTCTTCCTTCTATCTGAACTACAGGTCCTTCATTTGCTTCAATTGCTCTGAAATAGGGATAAAATCCCATTGCTTTCACTTCATCAGCACGCTTGAAATTATAACACTTCTGAAATAAATCCATTTAACCTCTTTCTATCTAAGTTTTGAGTTAATTTATTGTTTAAA
>DOWN01000257.1:0-4812 GCA_003519545.1 Bacteroidota bacterium | reverse complement strand
ATAGAATAGAAAATACTAATATTAATTTTTAACTTCTATGATATTTTTATTCAAATTTAACGATATTAATGCCAAAAGCGTTCATAACAGGTGCTACAGGATTTGTCGGAAGTCACCTTGCCGATAAACTTTTAGAAAAAGGGTATGAAGTATATTGCCTGAAAAGATCAAGTTCATCCACAAAATGGCTTGACGGGAAAAATATAAATTATGTTAACGGTGATTTATTTTCAAATGAAATTTTGGAGAAAACCATAAAAGAAATGGATTATGTTTTTCATGTTGCAGGAGTAGTAAAAGCAAAATCAAAAGAAGGTTTTGAAAAAGGAAATAATCTTGCAACAAAAAATTTAATTGAAATAACATATAAAGTAAATCCGGGAATTAAAAAATTTGTTCATATTTCATCTCTTGCCGCCGCAGGACCAACTCCAACGGATAAACCACTTACCGAAAAAGATAAATGCGAACCGATTACAACATATGGAGTTACAAAAAGACAAGCGGAACTTGAAGTATTAAAGTATGCTGATAAAATGAATGTAACTATTATCAGACCACCCGCAGTTTTTGGTCCGAGGGACACAGAGATTTTGGTGTATTTCAAGACATTTCAATCAGGTTTAAATTCAGTGATTGGATTCGGAGAAAAATATTTGAGTTTGGTTTATGTCGAGGAACTTGTAGATGGAATTATTTTAGCTGCTGAAAGTGAAAACTCAAACGGACAAATATATTTTATATGTATGGATAAAGCGTATAACTGGGACGAGATTGGAAATTTAACATCAAAGGTATTAAACAAAAAAGCAATTAAACTAACACTTCCCCATTCAGTTGTTTTCACAGTAGGATATATAGCGGAGTTCTTTTCAAAGTTTCAGAAAAATGCCGCAACTCTGAATATTGAAAAATGCAAAGACATAACACAGATTAGATGGGTTTGCTCAAATGAAAAAGCAAAACGGGAACTTGGATATAAACAAAAGTTATCTTTGGAAGAGGCATTCATAAAAACTATTGACTGGTATAAACAAGCCGGCTGGTTAAAAAAATAAAATAAATTTTAAAAATTGACAGACGTTAAAAAATATATAACAGGATTAATAAAAAATTCATTACCTGAAATTGACTCAGAGATTTCATTTGATATTCCAAAAGAAATAAATCACGGAGACTTAACTTCAAATATCGCATTGGTTTTTTCAAAAAAAGCAGGGAAAAAACCGAGAGATTTTGCAACGGAGATTATAAACACAATCAACTTTGATAAAAATATAATTTCAAAAGTTGAAATTGCAGGTCCGGGATTTATTAATTTTTTTATCGCTGAAGATTTTTACAGAAATATTTTAAATGAAATTTTAAATAATAAATCTGAATTTGGTAAGTCAGATTTAAACAAAGATAAAACTGCAAATCTTGAATGGGTCAGTGCGAATCCTACGAAACCATTACATGCGGGACACGGAAGGCAAATATGTCTTGGCAAAGCCATTGCAAACTTGCTTGAGTGGACGGGATATAAAGTTACACGTGAATATTATTATAATGATGCCGGAAATCAGATGAATAAACTTGCTGAGTCAGTTTACGCAAGATATATGCAAATCATCTATCCTGAATTCCCTTTCCCTGATGAAGGATATCATGGAGAATATATAAAAAATATTGCATCACTCATTTATGAAATGAGGAAAGATTCTTTGAAAGATAAATTTGACGATGAGGAAACAAAAGAATTTTTTAAAACAGCAGGAGAAAATTATAATTTTAAAATTATAAGAAACACACTGAATAAACTCGGGATACATCATGATATATTTTTTAATGAATCTGATTTATATAATAATGGAGAAATAAAAAATCTTATTGAGGAATTTAAGAACAGAAAAATTGCTTATGAAAAAGAAGGTGCATTATGGTTAAGGATGGAAGAATCAGAAGGATTTGATAAAGATAAAGTAATTGTAAAATCAAGCGGAGAGCCGACATACCGGCTACCTGATATGGCATATCACATTGATAAAATAAAACGTGGATATGATTTGATACTTGATATATTCGGATCAGATCACGGCGATACATATAAAGAAGTTTTATATGGAGTGAAAAAAGCGGGATATGACATTTCAAACATAAAAGTAATTATACATCAAATGGTTACTTTTAAAATGGGAAATGAATCCGTTAAAATGAGTGGCAGAAGTGATACGTCATATTATCTTGATGAACTCATTGATGATATTGGTGCAGATGCTACACAGTTTTTCTTTGTAATGCGAGGAGCGAATACACATCTGGATTTTGATATAAAACTTGCAAAAGAGCAATCCGATAAAAACCCAGTATATTATTTACAATATGCGTATGCAAGAATTTGTGGAATATTCAGAAATGCAGAAAATGAATTTAAGGAATTAATATCTGATGAATTTAATCCTTCGATATTAACAGATGAAAATGAAATTAATTTATTAAAAACATTAAGTAGATTTCCTGATGAAGTAGAGGATTCAGCGAGAACATTTGAACCTCATAAGATTATAACCTATTTGAATAAAGTAGCATCAGATTTTCATACATTTTATCACAACAATAGGGTTTTAGACGCCGAACAACCTGAACAATCGAAAGCGAGATTAAAATTAGCCGACGCCACACGAATAGTTTTAAAGAATGGATTTGGCATAATCGGAATCACCGCACCTGAAAGGATGTGAGGAGAGTAAGTATTTTAAAATAACTTGACTCTTAATAAATAATTTAAAAAGTTTAATAGGATGAGAGTGATTAACAAAATATTATATATTTTAAAATTTAAAAGATTTAATATGCCATGAAATCCGCTACTAATCAAAAACAATACGAAAATAATTTAATCTAAACATAATGATGAAAACTTTATTGCGCCAAGTTATAACTTTAATAGTTTTAACTATTTTTGTTTTTTCTATTTTCGATTTATCTTATTCCAAAATTATTCCAAATGTTGAAATCAATAATTTTGATACTTTGGATGCTCCCCCAACAACTCCAAAAGATGTAAGTGGTATGTTTAATGAAAGAGGTTTTTTTAAAGAAAATTCCCTCCATATTGATGAAAATGAAATGATTAATAATTTTAATGGAAATTTAATGTATAGTATCCCTTTATTTTCAATGGAAGGTCCAGGTGATATTGATATCAATCTAAGTTTAAATTATAATGGTTCAGTATCACACAGTATAATAGTAGGAAAATTCCCGGGAACAACTAAAGATAATATAAAATCCTTTAATTATTCTTCTCCAGCATGGATTGTTAGTTTAAATGGAATGGGGATTCAGATGTTAAATTTTCAGGATTCTTATTTTACTTACACAAATGATGCTGGACTTACAGGCAATAATGTTAAATTATTAGCATCCGGATATCATTTAACGAGTAATTTGGTTTATTCTGGAGGAGATAAAAATGATAGAATATCTTTAATGAGAGGTGACGGGTCTGTCTTAACACTCCAAAGACAAAGTCCCTCCGGATGTTCACAATCCGTTAACTTTGAAAATTGTTATATTGGAAATTATTATTCTGAAAATTTAAGAGAGTATGCCAGAGCAACAGTTGAATATCAAGAATATGATTTAGGTAACTTGCCTCAATATAGAGATAGAATTGTAAAATTAATGTTAGGTGATGGCTTAGTATATACTTACATAGAGAAAAAAGTTCAATATAAAGATTTTCTTTTTAATGTAGGTGATTTAATGTTAAGACCACAAATTTTTTTATTACAGAAGATTGAAGACCGTTACGGAAATTTTTTAAATATAACTTATACTGAGATAGAATTTGGACGACCATTGATAAAATCTATTTCAGGATCTTGGAATGGTTCTTCAATAGTTTTTGATATTGGAAATGGTCCCGGGTTTAGGATATCAAACTGGCAAGGTAGATATCTAATAAATTATCCAACAAGTAGATATATTAATAATGATAACAGAATAACTGAAGTTGAAAAAATTACAAACTCGGAAGAAGATTTATTCACTTTTAATTATCAGTTATATAAAAGAAAAGGTATAAATATACCTAAATTTACTGGAGGTTCTTATTATGCAGAACCTTATTTATACCGTATATCAAACGCAACAAACTATAATAGTGGTGTAAAATCATATACATATCAACCTTCAGGAAATCTTGAATTAGATTTTAATCCTGAAAATCCTTTTTCCATTATGAGCACCTCAGACATTTACAAAGGTCAAGGACGAGACCCTTTTTTTACAAATATGCTTTATCAGTCAAGCATAAATAACGATGGGCAATCACTCAGAACTTTAACATATAGTTTTGCATATGAATATCCCGGAAGAAATTTTGAACAAGTCAGAATACAGCCTGTTATTGCAACCGATAATTATTATTCTTCTTTAAGAATTCATTCTAATTACAATGAAACCAACAATGGTACACCAACAATTTTTAACGAAACAAGACTTTATAAGAATTTTGTTACTTTTGCAACTGTTAGTGCTCCGAATTTTGAAAATGCAGATTTTAATGGCGAGACTAAATTAATTGAAGAAAATTATTATTTAAATGATAATAATAATGAAGTTTATAAAAAAGTTGAATTTAAATTTAATCCTGGATATACGACTAATCAATTATGGAAAACCGCTTTTTTAGATACAGCAATTGTTGAATTTTTAGATGGAATACAAAGAGTAACAAAAATAGATTACGATTATTTTAATATAAGTGGAATAGATTCATTTAATTGTCCAATTGAAAAGAAAACAACTACAGATCCTTTTAAT
>DOWN01000042.1:2612-8225 GCA_003519545.1 Bacteroidota bacterium | reverse complement strand
TCTTCAAAAATTAAATTTCCTTCGTAAGAACTTATTTTTTCAAAATTCCCCTGCTTATCAACTATTATAGTAATTACAACCTTATCTTCAATTTTTGATTTTCTCGCATTTTCAGGATATACAAGTTCGCTCAATGCTTCTTTTAAATTTATTGGTTGAGGTGGTATTGGGTTTTTAAGAATTTCAAACTCTTCTAAAAATTTCGATTGTATGTATTTTTCTTCAAGTGATTTATCTTTTAATAAATCAATGATGGTATTTATTTGTGATTCGTTTATATCGGGAAATTTTTCTGTTAAATATTTTTCAGCATTATAATCTTGCATAAGTTCAGGTACCCGCCACTTTATATATTCATAAGTGAATGAGATCATAACAATCTGTGATTTATGAAGTCGGGTTATATTTATATCAAGACCGTTGTGTAAAAATTCATTGTATAATCTCAATGCGATAAAGCCCACGAAAGATTCAGGATATTCTAAATTGACTTCGTTTAATTTGCTTAACATTGTTCTGTTATCTATTTGATACTCTGTGCTTGCTTTTAACATCTCATCAGATATTTTAATAAATAAGTTTGATTGAGTAGGGAGATTTTCGGGTTGTGAATAAATGATTTGACTGTGAAAGGATATAATTGCAAATACAAAAATTAAAATCTTTATCATTTGAGTATATTGTGTTAGAATTAAATGTAAAATATGTATATAAATAATTTATTTCTATTGAAATATAGCAGGTGTCATATACGAGTGACTTACGCGGAAAAGGTCGAAACTTCACTACGTATTTTCACGAATTAAACTGATTACACAAATGAATACTTATTTACAAAAAAAATAATTTTACATTCTTTTCAAAATATAACCGTTAATTCTTATGCTAATTCTTTTAATTTTTATCCTCCCCTAAATACTCCCGATATATCGGAACAAGTTGCTCCGGTCAGAATGAAAATGAATCAATCTATTTTTTATAATTAAAATGATTTAAAAACTGATTTATTATTTTTATATTACAAAAAATAAATCCGAAAAAATGAAGTCAACTATCAAATGTCCGGGATGTGGCATTGAAATTAATGTGGAAGAAGTAATCGCTCAGGAAATAGAATCTAAACTGACAAGCGAATATAAGAAAAAATCTGCTCAGCAATCTGCCATAATTCTGAAGGAAAAAGAAAAACTTGAAAAAGAAAAAGAAGAATTTGAAAAGAAAAAAGCAAAAGAAAATGAATTATTTCTTGAGAAACTTGAAAAAGTAAAAAAAGAAGAAGCAGAAAAAATTAAAAAGAAATTTGAAGAAGAAAAAATCAAACTTGAAAAAGATGCAAAAGAAGAATATGAACTGAAAATAAAACAGCTTGAGGAAGATAACGAAAAAAGAAAAAATGAAAATAAATTACTCAAACAGAGAGAACTTGAACTACTAAGAAAAGAAACTGAACTTAAAGAAAAGCAAGAACAGATAAAAGAAGAAACCGAAAAACAATTTTTGGAACAAAGAGAAAAACTTGCAGCCGATGTAAAAAAGAGAGAGGAAGAAAAACATCTTCTGCGGGTGAAAGAATATGAGAAACAACTTGAAGATCAGAAAAAATTAATTGATGAGATGAAAAGGAAAGCGGAGCAAGGCTCAATGCAAATGCAAGGTGAAGTTCTGGAACTTGTGCTTGAAGATGCTTTGAAAGCGGAATTCCCTTTTGATAAAATTAATGAAGTGGCTAAAGGTGCTAAGGGTGCTGATGTGATTCAAACTGTTTATAATAAATTGCAGCAGGAGTGCGGAAAAATTATTTACGAAAGTAAACGGACTAAAACTTTTTCAGACGGATGGATTGATAAACTTAAAGAAGATATGCGGGCGGAAGGTGCTACTGTGGCAATTCTTGTATCTGAAACATTACCGAAAAATCACGATAAACCTTTTTTCAGGAATGGTGTATGGGTATGTGATTTCAACAGTGTAATTTTTTTAGCAAATATTTTCAGAGATTCAATTGTCAGGGAATTTGCCATCAAGTCTATGCAGGAAAACAAAACTGAACTGAAAGATTTGATGTATGAATATCTGACCAGCAATGAGTTCGCACATAAAATAGAAGCGATAGTAGAGGGTTTTACAGCAATGAAGAGTGATATCGAAAAAGAAAAAAACGCTATGAATAAACTTTGGAAAGAACGTGAGAAACAAATTGAAAAAGTTATTTCTAATACAATTGATATGTATGGGTCAATCAAAGGTATCGGCGGAAAAGCAATACAAACCGTTAAATCACTCGAACTCGGTTCGGGAGATGAATGATTTAACGGTTTTTGGCAATTCACATAATTTATTTTTTTAGTTTCACAGTTAAATAATCCATAACTCCGGTTAAAGAAAATTTATAACCTGTTAAAATAATATCTCCTTGGGAATCCACGGCAATTGCGTTTGCAATAGGTATGGTATTTTCGCCGGCATCAAAAAATTTCACTCCAATTAATTTTCCATCCGGAGGGATAATATCCACAGCCATTTCTGAAACTCCTTTTTTATCTATGAAAACAGATGAACCTGTAACTAAAAGATTTCCTGATTTATCAAAACAAAAATCATTTTTTAAAATATTTTTTGAAACGGGTTTATCTGAAATATTTTTCCAAAGAATATTTCCCGAACCGTCAAATTTTATAATGCACCTATGACTTTTATTTTTCTTTTGCATAACATATCCCGTAAGATAGATATTGCCATTATTATCAAGAAGCATTTTAAATGATTCATCTCTTGAGTTAGCATCTCCGTTAAAATTTGTTTTCCAAATCTGATTTCCATTGTTATCATATTTAATAAGTAACCAATCTAAATTTTTTTCAGAACTGTGACCTGAGACATATACATTCCCTTTTGAATCAACTTCGATATCTGTAGGTTCATCAGCAGAGAGTAACTCTCCGTCATACTTTGCTTTCCAAATTAAATTTCCTGATGAATCATATTTAATTGTCGTGATATGCGATGCCGGAGAATTTGTCTGACCTGTTACATAAATATTTCCTTCTGAATCTAATGTTAGTTTACAAGAACCGTCATTAGTGATTCCGTCATCATATACAACTGACCATATAACTCTACCGAGTGAATCATACTTAATTGTCATCCAGTCCTCTCCTGAATTGCTCGTAGCGATATGTGCGACCGAACCTGTTATATATATATTTCCTAAATCATCTGTAGCAATTGATTTTGATTCATCTGTTAAGCCACCTTCAGATGCAAATCTCAAAGCGAATATTTCATTCCCATCCGGAGAATATTTCAAAGTAATAAAATCTGTTGCTTTTCCGTTATCTCCTTTACTTCCTCCGGTTATTAATATATTATCGTTTTTATCAAGAGTTATATCAAATGGTCTGTCGTGATAATTTCCGGGTCCGTTATAGTTTGCTATCCAAAGTTGATTTCCGTTTTTATCATATTTAATCGTGGTTATGTTATCATTAATTCCCTTCTCACTCGTGATCCCTGTAATGATTATATTATCTTTGGAATCCGTAATCACAAACATTGATTTATCCATACTCATTTCTCCCGGAGAAGTGTATGATGCTGACCAAATTGTGTCGCTCTGTGACTGAGCATTTCCCGCGATTAAAAAAATTATAAATAAAAAATATTTTTTCATTTTAGTTAATTTATTTTAATAAAATCATTTTTTTAGTTTCTGAAAAATTCTCAGACGACAATCTGTAAAAATAAATTCCCGAACTTAAACCTTTTGCTTTAAAATTAAATTCGTAATTTCCTGCTATTAGAAACTGATTTAATAAAACTGCCACTTCCCTACCGACATTATCAAATACAGTTAGCGTAACTTCTGATGAATTTGAAATTTGAAATTTTATTTTTGTTTCCGGATTGAAAGGATTAGGATAGTTTTGGTTTAATGAAAGGTTATCAGGTATTGAGGAATTAAAAGGTTCTATGTTTGTAGATTTATCAATTTTCATTGTAAGAAAATCCGCCACTAAATTGCTTCCCACACTATTACCTGAAACATATACAAACCCTAAACTATCTACTGCTATGAAATAAGCAGCATCTTCTCTGTTAGCAGGGCTGTTATATCTGTTAAGCCATTGCATAGTTCCTTGCGGGGAATATCTTATTGTTACGAAATCTGCAATCATTGTCGTTCCTTGACTTGTACCCGTTACGTAAACATTTCCAAATCTATCAAGTGCCAAATCATTCGCTTCATCATAACTATTAAAGGTCAGTCCGTTAAATCTCTGAACCCATTCCTCAACTCCTGAAGAAGAATATTTTATTGTGGCGTAATCATATCCGTTACTGCTAACGCTTCTTCCTGTGACATAAACATTCCCTGAATTATCAACTGCAATTGATTTTGCTTCATCAAGCCCTGAAACTGATCCGTTATACCGCCTTACCCAGAGCGAATCTCCGGCTGAAGAATATTTTATAGTAAGATAATCTGCCGATTCCGCTGATGATGTATTTCGACTGAAACCGGTAATGTAAACATTTCCAGAATTATCAATGAACATATCTTCAGGTTCATCATAATTATTATCGGTTCCATTATATCTTTTTATCCAAACGGAATCTCCCAACAGCGTATATTTGATAGTTAAATAATCTGCACTAATAGAAGAACCAAATACACTTCTACTTATTCCGGTTACATATAAAAATCCGTTTTTGATTTTTAGTTTGTAAGCAGCATCAAAATCATTTCCAATTCCATTATAAGTTTTACTCCATAAAAAATCTCCGTTTGAGTTGTAACTAACAGTAAGATAATTTCCTCCGCCTGTTCCGGTAACGTAAACATTTCCAATACCATCAACATCAAGCGAATATGCAATTTGATTTATTCCTATATCACCTGTCAAACGCCTTACCCAGACAGTGTCGCCAATGCTGTTATATTTTATTGTTATAAAATCGGAAGTCATATCCTGCCCTATACTGAAACCCGCCACATAAACATTACCTAAGTTATCAACAGCGATATCATGAGGTTCATCAACCGGCAAGCCCATCCCTCCTCCGTTAAATCGTTTCACCCAAACTGAATCTCCATTTTGGTTATACTTTATAGTTGCAATGTCGTAATTATTATTCAAACCTGATCCCTGTGACCTGCCCGTGATGTATGTATTTCCGGTGTTATCAATCACCATTCCTCTCACCTCGTCAATTCCCGTTGTAATTCCTGAATATCTTGAAGTCCATAACGGATTGTCGTTTGCAATTGTTAATGAAGCGGAGGAAAGTATAACTACACATAAAAAAAGAATTTTCATTTTCGTAATTCCTTATTTTTATAAAAGCCGTACCGGAAAAATAACTTACACTCACGAGGCAGTCCTTTTGAAAATGGATTTTGTTGTGATGTAAATTAAACCGGTTACGGCTAAAATTAATTTATTTATATTTTGGTTATTCAAGACTGCCTCAAGTTTTGAATTTATATAAACCTATGGTTATTCAATTTTAAAGACAAAGATTTTTTATTGAATAAGTCACACGATATTTTGATTTATTTCAGTTATTTTAACTAAAAATGGTAATTATTGAGTATTTTTAGCAATTTTAAGG